>JBMOMI010000466.1:0-3212 GCA_049325235.1 Actinomycetota bacterium
TACGAGGTGTCGGCCCGTGTCGAGGTGCCTGCGGACGTCGCCGAGGAGGGCACCGCGCTGGTGTCCGGGCGCCTGCTGGCCGACATCTCCCGGAGCCTGCCCGCCAAGCCGGTCGAGGTGGTCGCCGAGGGCAACAAGGTCACCCTGACGTGCGGCGCCAGCCGGTTCGCCCTGCTCACCATGCCGGTCGACGAGTACCCGGCCCTGCCGCAGATGCCGTCGGTGGCGGGCACCGTGCCCGGCGAGGTGCTCACCTCGGCGGTCGCGCAGGTGACCGTGGCCGCGAGCCGGGACGAGACGCTACCGATCCTGACCGGCGTCCGGATGGAGATCGAGGGCGACACCGTGACGCTGCTCGCCACCGACCGCTACCGCCTGGCGATGCGGGAGATCCCCTGGCACCCCGCGTCACCCGGCACCTCCGCGGTCGCGCTGGTGCGGGCCCGCACGCTCTCGGACGTCGCCCGCTCCCTCGGCGGCGGCGGGGAGGTGACGCTCGCGCTGTCCACCGGCGGGGGCACCGAGCTGATCGGCTTCGAGGCCGGCGGCCGGCGCACGACGTCCCTGCTCGTGGACGGCGACTACCCCAAGGTGCGCTCGCTGTTCCCGGCGGAGTCCCCGGTCTGGGCGGTCTGCGAGACCGCCGGGCTGGCCGAGGCCGTGCGCCGGGTCGCTCTCGTCGCCGAGCGGAACACCCCGGTGCGGCTGTCGTTCACCCAGGGGCAGGTTACGCTGGAGGCCGGGCAGGGGGAGGACGCCCAGGCGTCCGAGGCGCTGGACGCCGACCTGCACGGCGACGACATCACGATCGCCTTCAACCCCCAGTTCCTGCTCGACGGGCTGGGGGCGCTGACCACGCCGTTCGTCCGGCTGTCGTTCACGCTGCCCACGAAGCCGGCGGTGCTCACCGGGCAGCCCGAGCGCGACGGCGACTCCGACGACGCCTACCGTTACCTGCTGATGCCCGTGCGGATGGCGGGCTGAGCGCACTCGCACCTGGACGAGGGGTCCCGCAATGCACATCGGTCTCGTCGGGCTCGGCAAGATGGGCTTCAACATGCGGGAACGGCTGCGCCGCGCCGGCATCGAGGTCACCGGGTACGACCGGAACCCCGACGTCAGCGACGTCGGCAGCCTCGCCGACCTCGTCGAGAAGATCCCGGCGCCGCGGCTGGTCTGGGTCATGGTGCCGGCCGGGGCGGTCACCCGCGCCGTGGTCGAGGAGCTCGGGTCCCTGCTGTCCGAGGGCGACCTGGTGGTCGAGGGCGGCAACTCGCACTGGAAGGACGACCAGGAGCACGCCGCGTTCCTCGCCGAGCGCGGGGTCGGGTACGTCGACTGCGGCGTCAGCGGCGGCGTGTGGGGCCGCGAGAACGGCTACGGCCTGATGTGCGGCGGGGACGCCGAGCACGTGCAGCGCGCGATGCCGGTGTTCGACGCGCTGCGGCCGGAGGGTCCCCGCGAGGAGGGGTTCGCGCACGCCGGCGCCGTCGGGGCCGGGCACTACGCGAAGATGGTCCACAACGGGATCGAGTACGGGCTCATGCAGGCCTACGCCGAGGGCTACGAGATCCTCCAGGCCAAGGACATCGTCACCGACGTCCACGCCTGCTTCAAGGCGTGGACCCGAGGCACCGTCGTGCGGTCCTGGCTGCTCGACCTGCTGGTCAAGGCCCTCGAGGAGGACCGCGGGCTCGCCTCGATCAAGGGCTACGTCGAGGACTCCGGTGAGGGGCGCTGGACGGTCCAGGAGGCGGTCGAGAACGCCGTGCCGGCGCCGGTGATCTCCGCCGCGCTGTTCGCCCGCTTCGCCTCCCGCCAGGACGACTCGCCGGCGATGAAGGCGGTCGCCGCGCTGCGCCACCAGTTCGGCGGGCACGCCGTGACCGCGGCCGGCCCGACGTCCGGCGTCGAGGACGTCGAGCGGGAGGCGCGCGCCGGCGAGGCCGGGCCGTCCTCCGGGGCGGGCGAGGCCCGGTAGGCCCGGGTCGTGCACGTCACCCACCTGTCGCTGACCGACTTCCGCTCCTACCCGACGGCCGAGGTGGCCCTCGGCCCCGGCGTCACGGCGATCGTCGGGCCCAACGGCCAGGGCAAGACCAACCTCGTGGAGGCCATCGGGTACGTCGCCACGCTGGGCAGTCACCGCGTGGCCACCGACGCGCCGCTGGTGCGCTCCGGAGCCGAGCGCGCGGTGGTGCGCGCCGCCGTCGACCGGGCGGGGCGGTCCACGCTGGTCGAGCTGGAGATCGTCCCCGGGCGGGCCAACCGCGCCCGGCTCAACCGGGCACCGGTGCCGCGGCCGCGTGAGGTCCTCGGAGCGCTGCGCACGGTGCTGTTCGCGCCGGAGGACCTGGCCCTGGTCAAGGGCGACCCCGACGGCCGCCGCCGGTTCCTCGACGACCTGCTCGTCGCCCTGGCCCCGCGGCTGGCCGGCGTCCGGGCCGACTACGACCGGGTGCTGCGGCAGCGCAACGCCCTGCTGAAGTCGGCTGGGGCCACCCGCGCGGCGCGCCGTACCGCCGCCGACCTGCCCACCCTCGACGTGTGGGACTCCCACCTGGCCACCGCCGGCGCCGAGCTGCTGGCCGCCCGGCTGCACCTGGTCCGCCGGCTGGAGCCGCACGTCGCCGCGGCGTACCGGCAGGTCAGCGACGGCCAGGGCGAGGCCCGGATCGCCTACCGGTGGTCCCTGCCGGGTGACGTGCCGGACGACGTCCCGCCCCGCGAGCGCCTGGCCGCGGCGCTCCTGGCGGCCCTGGTCGAGCGGCGTCCCGCCGAGGTGGAACGTGGCGTCTCGCTCGTCGGCCCGCACCGGGACGACCTGCTGCTGACCCTGGGCGACCTGCCGGCCAAGGGGTACGCGAGCCACGGCGAGTCGTGGTCGTACGCGCTCGCGCTGCGACTGGCGTCCTGGTACCTGCTGCGCGGGGAGCAGGACGCCACCGGCGCGGCCGACCCGCAGACCGAGCCGGTGCTCGTGCTGGACGACGTCTTCGCCGAGCTGGACGCCGGGCGCCGCCGCCGGCTGGCCGAGCTGGTCCGCTCCGCCGAGCAGGTGCTGGTGACGGCGGCCGTGGACGACGACGTGCCGGCCGAGCTGGACGGCGTGCGGCTGGAGGTCCGGGCCGGGGAGGTCGTCGGTGCCTGACGAGCCGGTGCCTCACGAGCCGGTGCCCGACCAGCCGGAGCCCGAGGGCGTGGACGCCGTG
>JBMOMI010000467.1:0-3200 GCA_049325235.1 Actinomycetota bacterium
GACGTACGTGGCCTCCCCCGACGCGGGGGCTCGTACCTACGGCCGGTTCGCCAACCCCACCTGGGAGGCGCTCGAGGCGGCGCTGGGCGACCTGGAGGGCGGCCCGGCCCTCGTCTTCGCCTCCGGGATGGCGGCGGTGTCCGCGACCGTGCACCTGGTTCCGCCGGGCGGCCTCGTCGTGGTCCCCGAGGGGGCCTACAACACGACGCTCGCGCTCGTGGACGACCTCGCCGCCGCCGGCCGGGTCGCGGTGCGGCGTGTCGACGTCACCGACGTCCAGGCCGTGGCCGAGGCGCTGCGGGGGGCGGCGATGCTCTGGCTGGAGTCGCCGACCAACCCGCTGCTGGACGTCGCGGACGTGGCCGCGTGCTGCGCCGCGGCGCGCTCGGAGGGCGCCGTGGCCGTCGTGGACAACACGTTCAGCACCCCGCTGTTGCAGCGGCCGCTGGAGCTCGGCGCCGACGTCGTCGTCCACTCGGTCACGAAGTACCTCGCGGGGCACTCCGACGTCGTCCTGGGCGCCGTCGCGGTGCCCGACGACGGCCTGCGCGAGGCGCTGCACCGGCACCGGACCGTCCACGGCGCGGTGCCCGGCCCCTGGGAGGCATGGCTCGCGCTGCGCGGGCTGCGGACCCTGCACCTGCGCCTGGAACGTGCCTGTGCGAACGCGGCGGCCCTCTCCGGGCGCCTCGTCGCGCACCCGGCGGTCCGCCGTGTGCGGTACCCGGGCAGCGGCGCGGTGGTGTCGGTCGAGCTGGCCGACTCCGGCACCGCCGACGCGCTGGTGGCCGCCGTGCGGCTGTGGGTGCCGGCGACGAGCCTGGGTGGCGTGGAGTCCACCCTGGAGCGCCGCCGGCGGCACCCCTCCGAGCCGGACGTCGTCCCCGAGTCGCTGGTGCGGCTGTCCGTGGGCGTCGAGGACGTCGAGGACCTGTGGGCCGACCTGAGGGCGGCCCTGGACGCCGTGGCCGGCTGACCCGCGGGGAAGCTGAGGGAAGCTCAGGCCAGCTCGTGCTTGCGGGCGCGGGAGAGCAGCGAGCCGGCCATGTCCTGCACGGCCATCGCGTGGTGGACGACGGCGACGACGTGCTCGACGATCGGCATGTCGACGTCCACCGACCGCGCGAGGTCCAGGATCGAGCGGCACGACTTCACGCCCTCGGCCGTCTGCTTCGTCACCGCGACGACCTCCTCGACGGACATCCCGCGCCCGAGGTTGACGCCGAACGTGCGGTTGCGCGACAGCGGCGAGGCGCAGGTGGCCACGAGGTCGCCGAGGCCGGCCAGGCCGGCGAACGTCGCCGGGTCGGCGCCGAGCGCCACCCCGAGCCGGGTGGTCTCCGCCAGGCCGCGCGTGATGATCGACGCCTTGGTGTTGTCGCCGTAGCCGAGCCCCTCGGCGATGCCGACGGCGAGGCCGATCACGTTCTTGACGGCGCCGCCGAGCTCGACGCCCACCACGTCGGTCTGCGTGTACGGGCGGAAGTAGGGGGCCGAGCAGGCCTGGGCCACCCGCTCGGCCGTCGCGTGCCGGGTGCACGCCACGACCGTCGCCGTCGGCTGCTGCTCGGCGATCTCGCGGGCCAGGTTCGGACCGGACACCACGACGACCCGCTCGGGGGGGACGCCGGCCACCTCGGTGATGACCTCGCTCATCCGCAGGTGCGTGCCGAGCTCCACGCCCTTCATCAGGCTGACGACGGCCGCGCGCGGCCCGATCAGGTCCCGCCACCGGGTCAGGTTGTCGCGCAGCGTCTGGGACGGCACCGCGAGGACGACGATGTCGGCGCCGTCGAGCGCGAAGGCCGGGTCGGTGTCTGCCGTGATGGCCGGCGGCAGGGTCACGTCGGGCAGGTACTCGCTGTTGCGGTGCCGGGCGGTGATGTCCTCGCAGACCTCCGCGCGCCGGCCCCACATCCGCACCTGGTCGCCGGCGTCGGCCAGCACCATCGCGAACGTGGTCCCCCACGACCCGGTGCCCAGCACACCCACGCGCGTCGTCACGGTCGCCTCCGCCTGGGGTTGCCGGTCCGGGGCAGGTCGTGGGTCCGGGGGTCCCAGCGCGCGGCCGGTGCCTTCTCCCCCCGCATCGTCTCGAGCATCGCCACCAGCCGCGCGGTGATCGCGTCGGTCGCCTCACGCAGCACCGGAGGGCTCAGCGGCTGGCCCTGCCAGGGCGACAGGTCGACCGGGGGCCCGGCCCACACGTGCACGGTCCGGCGCGGCAGCAGGTGAGGGCGGGTGGCGTAGGGCGCGAGGATGTCCTGCGGACCCCACTGCGCGACGGGGATCACGGGGCAGCCGGTCGTCAGGGCGACCCGGGCCGCGCCCGTCTTGCCGACCATCGGCCACAGGTCCGGGTCGCGGGTCAAGGTGGCGTCGGGGTAGATGCCGACGCACTCCCCGGCGCGCACGGCCGCCACCGCGGCGGAGAACGCCCTGGTGGCGTCCCCGGACTCCCGGTAGACGGGGATCTGCCCCGCCCCGCGGACGATCGCGCCGGCGACCGGGATCCGGAACACCGCCTCCTTGGCGAGGTAGCGCACCGGGTAGCCGTGGTCCCACAGGAAGTGCGCCAGGGTGAACGGGTCGATGTGCGAGAGGTGGTTCGACACCACGACGAAGCCGCCCTCGGCCGGCAGGTGCTCCGCGCCGCGCCAGTCCCGCCGCATCGCGGCCATGAGCAGGGGGCGCAGCAGCACCACGGCGAAGTGGAACGCAGCACCGGCCTTGCGCCTGCCCACTCGCTCCTCCTCCTGCTCCTGGTCCGTTGCCCCGGCGGACGGTCCGCCGCGGGCGGCCCATCCTGTCCGGTCGACCGGCCGGTGTCGAGGAGGCGCCCGCCGCGGTGCGAGGATCGGCGCGTGGAGGGTGCGCCGACGCTCGGGCAGGACCGGCCACCGGCCTGGACGGTCGTGGTGCCCGTCAAGGGCGGCGCCGCGGCCAAGAGCCGGCTCGGGCCGCAGGGGGCCCACCGGGCGGCGCTGGCGCGTGCCATCGCCCTCGACTGCGTCACCGCTGTCCTCGCCTGCGACGTCGTGGCGCGAGTGGTCGTCGTGTCCGGGGACGGCGGCGTCCGCTCCGACGCCGCAGCGCTCGGCGCCGTCGTGGTGGCCGAGCGCCATCCCGGCCTGCTGGGTGCCGTGGCCGACGGCCTGTCCGCGGCCGGTGACGGCCTCGTCGCCGTCCTGCTCGGCGAC
>JBMOMI010000468.1:0-3199 GCA_049325235.1 Actinomycetota bacterium
GAGCTGTCCGACGTCCTCGTGCTGGAGGAGGGTCAGGCGTGGGCGGCGCCGGCGGTGGCGAGCGCCCAGGCCGCGGGCGCCCGGGTGCGCACCCTGCCTGGCGGCGACCCGCGGACCGACCCGGACACGATCGCCGCGATCGCCGAGCAGCCGCCGTCGCACGTGCTCGCGCTCGGCGACGCCTTCGGCCCGGTCGAGCGGCTCGCGGCCAGGGTCGCGTCGGCGGCGACCGGCGTCCAGCTGCCCGGCGGCGGGCAGGTGGTGTTCCCGCACCGGCGGCTCGTCGCGCTGTACGGGCACCCCGGGACGGCGGCGCTCGGGGTGCTCGGCGAGCAGGACGTCGACGCCGCCGTGGCCCGCGCCCGCCAGGTGGCCGCCGAGTACGAGCCGTACTCCGACGTCCCGGTGGTGCCGGCGTTCGAGATCATCGCGACGGTGGCCTCCAGCGAGGCCGGCCCGGACGGCGACTACTCCGCCGAGGCGGACGTCGAGGCGCTGCGGCCGTGGGTGGACGCCGCCCGGGAGGCCGGGGTGTACGTGCTGCTCGACCTGCAGCCGGGGACCACGGACTTCCTCACCCAGGCGCAGCGGTACGCCGAGCTACTCGCCGAGCCGCACGTCGGGCTGGCCCTCGACCCCGAGTGGCGGCTGCGGCCGGGGCAGCGGCACCTGCAGCAGATCGGGTCGGTGGACGTGGAGGAGGTCAACGCGGTCGCCGCGTGGCTGGCCGAGCTGACCCGCTCCCGCTCGTTGCCGCAGAAGGCGCTCGTGCTGCACCAGTTCCGGCTGTCGATGATCGCTGGGCGCGAGCGGCTGGACACGTCCCGCGACGAGGTCGCGGTGGTGATCCACGCGGACGGCAACGGCACCCCCGGTGAGAAGCTCGCCACCTGGGACGCCCTGCGCGCCGCCCCGCCGCCCGGCGTCCACTGGGCGTGGAAGAACTTCTACGACGAGGACTCCCCGACGTTCACCCCCGAGCAGACGATGGGCCTCGACCCGGCGCCGGTGCTGATCTCCTACCAGTGACCCCCACCCCCTGCCGTCGATCAAGGAACTCGCGTCGATCAAGGAACTCCGGTCGATCATGGCAGTCCAAGATCGACCGGAGCTCCTTGATCGACTAGAGAAGGGGAGGTGGGGATTCGCAAGAAGCTGGCGGGTTCTCGCAAGAACTTGACCGGATGACCGGGCTTGTGAGCGAGTTCACGAGCGAGCGGCTTCGCCGTCCGGTTTTCGCCCTGCACAACAGGGTCTACCGTGGCTGCACACCCGGAAGCCCGCGGTCGAACCCCCGACCGCGGGTGACGCCTACCCGGGTTGCTACGGGAGGGCCCCGACGCCTCGACGGCGGCGCCGACGAGGAACGCAGCGCGGTCAACGACGACCACGGAAGGACCACGACTGGCATGAGCACCGACGTTTCCGCTGACATCCCGGTGACCGGGACGCCGACGACGCACCCCCGGCTGCTGCAGTGGGTCTCCGAGGTCGCCGCGCTGACCACGCCCGACGCCATCCACTGGTGCGACGGCTCCCGCGAGGAGTGGGACCGCCTCACCGACGCGCTCGTCGAGACCGGCACGTTCACCCGCCTGACGAAGAAGCCGAACTCGTTCCTGGCGCAGTCCGACCCCTCGGACGTCGCTCGCGTCGAGGACCGCACGTTCATCTGCAGCCGCGACCCCAAGGACGCCGGGCCCACCAACAACTGGATGGACCCGGACGAGATGAAGCGGATCATGACCGACCTGTACCGCGGCTGCATGCGGGGTCGGACGATGTACGTGATCCCGTTCGTCATGGGCCACCTCGAGGCCGAGCAGCCGATGTTCGGCGTCGAGATCACCGACTCCGCGTACGTCGTCACGTCGATGCGGATCATGGCCCGGATGGGCACCGACGTGCTGCGGCGCATGGAGGAGACCAACGCCGACTTCGTGCCGGCGCTGCACTCGGTCGGGATGCCGCTCGAGCCGGGCCAGCCCGACGTCCCCTGGCCGTGCAGCGACACGAAGTACATCACCCAGTTCCCCGAGGAGCGGGCGATCTGGAGCTACGGCTCCGGCTACGGCGGCAACGCCCTGCTCGGCAAGAAGTGCTACGCGCTGCGCATCGCCTCGGTCATGGCCCGGGACGAGGGCTGGATGGCCGAGCACATGCTCATCCTCAAGCTCACCTCCCCCGAGCAGCAGGTGTACTACGTGGCCGCGGCGTTCCCGAGCGCCTGCGGCAAGACCAATCTCGCGATGCTCAAGCCGACC
This sequence comes from Actinomycetota bacterium, assembly GCA_049325235.1. Lineage (GTDB taxonomy): Bacteria > Actinomycetota > Actinomycetes > Actinomycetales > SCSIO-59966 > SCSIO-59966. The sequence goes on from JBMOMI010000468.1 coordinate 2,265, forward strand.
ATCCCCGGCTGGAAGGTCGAGACCCTCGGCGACGACATCGCCTGGATGCGCTTCGGTGAGGACGGCCGGCTCTACGCGGTCAACCCCGAGTTCGGCTTCTTCGGCGTCGCGCCGGGCACCAACGAGAAGACCAACCCCTACGCGATGGAGACCATCGCCCAGGGCAACAGCATCTTCACCAACGTCGCCCTCACCGACGACGGCGACATCTGGTGGGAGGGCATGGAGAACACCCCGGCCCACGCCCGCTCGTGGAAGGGCCAGGACTGGACGCCGGACAGCGGCGAGCTGAGCTCCCACCCGAACAGCCGGTACTGCACGCCGATCAGCCAGTGCCCGATCCTGGCGCCGGAGTACCACGACCCCAAGGGTGTGCCGATCTCCGCGATCCTGTTCGGCGGGCGCCGCGCGACGACGGTCCCGCTGGTCACCGAGTCCCGCGACTGGGTGCACGGCGTGTTCATGGGCGCGACGCTGTCGTCGGAGACGACCGCCGCCGCGACCGGCCAGGTCGGCGTCGTCCGGCGCGACCCGATGGCGATGCTCCCGTTCATCGGCTACAACGGCGGCGACTACTTCCAGCACTGGATCTCGATGGGCAAGGACGCCGACGCCGCCAAGCTGCCGAAGGTGTTCTACGTCAACTGGTTCCGCCGGGACGCCGACGGCAAGTTCGTGTGGCCCGGCTTCGGCGAGAACTCCCGGGTGCTCAAGTGGATCATCGAGCGCATCGAGGGCCGCGCCGCCGCCCAGGAGACCCCGATCGGGCACGTGCCGACGCCGGAGTCGCTCGACACCGAGGGGCTCGACATGAGCCGCGAGGACCTCGAGACCTGCCTGACCGTCGACCCGGAGGAGTGGAAGGCGGAGATCCCGCAGATCCAGGAGTGGTTCGAGAAGTTCGGCGACCAGCTGCCGGCGATGCTGTGGACCGA
>JBMOMI010000469.1:0-3197 GCA_049325235.1 Actinomycetota bacterium
CCGGGGCACCGACGTGACGAGCGCCAGGCCACCGGCGCCGAGCGCGGTCGGGGAGCCGTACGCCCACCACCGACCGAGGGCCACGGCGCGTTCGAGCGCGACCAGCGTGCCGACGAAGCCGAGCACGAGCAGGACGCCGTGCACCTCGGGCAGGCGCTCCCAGCGCAGCGGCGCGGGCAGCCCGAGGAGCAGCAATGCGGCGTCCAGGCCCAGCGCCAGCGCCAGGCCCCCGGGCAGGAGCAGCGCGAGCCGCGCGGCGGGTACCGAGCCGGTCATGGACGCCTCACCGGCGGGTCAGCAGGTGCAGCCGGCAGGCCCCGGGCTCCGAGAACGGCAGCAGGTCGGTGCGCTCCGGATCGCCCCCGTAGACGTCGAGCGCGCCGCGGACGATCCCCAGGTGCACCGAGCACACGACGTCCGGGTAGCGGCGGGCCGCGTCGAGCAGCGGGCACCGGCGCAGGGCGGCCGTGGTGGCGCGGGCGTCCGGCTCCGGCGCGAAGCCCAGCCCGTCGAGCAGCGCGACGATCTTGCGTCGGGCCTGCGCGGCGGACGCCGGCGGCTCTGGCGCCGCCGCCGCCGCGAGCTCGCGGCCCCACGCCCGACCGGCCTCCAGGGCCTCCGCGGTCGGCTCGCTGCTCGTGCGGGCGAGGTGGCCGGCCAGCGCGGTGGCCAGGCCGGCGTACTCGCGCACCCGCGCGTCCGGCTCGACCGCCCCGGACGCCGCGGTGTAGGTCCACGCCGGCCGGCCCCGGCCGCGCGCGGGGGCGCGCTCCCGGAGGGCGAGCCCGCGCTCGACGAGGGCGTCCAGGTGCTCCCGCACGGTGTTGGGGTGCAGCGCCAGCTCGCCCGCGAGCGTCGCGACGGTCGCCGGGCCCGGCTGCTGCTGCAGCTGTTCCAGGATGGCGGCCCGCTGGCCGGACAGCGCCGTCCCCCCGGCCGCCGCTCGCACGGGTGCCGGCCCGAGCAGACGAGCGTTTTCCACGGCGGTCACTGTAGTAAATTGCATGCCGAGGAACCACCTGCGAGAGGACGCACCGCCGTGAACGACACCACCGCCAACCACGTGCACGTCGCATCCAGCGAGGCCGACGCCCGCGCCGTCGAGGCCGTCAAGACCCATCACGCCGAGCTCTCCGGCCAGCTCGGCATGCACGTGGAAGGGCTCCTGCGGGCGGCGACCGCGCCGGACGCCGGCGGCTTCTCGGCCGCCCGCCAGCGCGCCGCGGCCTTCTGCGCCGAGGAGCTCGCCCCGCACGCCCGCGCCGAGGAGGAGGCACTGTACCCGGCGGCCGCCTCGTCCGAGCGGGCCCGGCTGCTCGTCGAGGGAATGCTCGGCGAGCACCAGGTGATCCTGCGCCTCGTCGACGAGCTGCGCGACTCCGTCGACCCCGTGCGGGCCGCCGCCGCGGGCTACGCGCTCAAGGTGCTGTTCGACGCGCACCTGGCCAAGGAGAACGACCTCGTGCTGCCGGTGGTCGCCGGCGACCCGGCGGTCTCCCTCGCCGCCGTCCTGGAGGGGATGCGCGAGCTGCTCGGCGGGCACGAGGACGCGCCGGCCACCGGGGGTTGCGGGGGCGGCTGCGGCTGCGGCGAGACCGACGACGACGAGCCCGAGCTCGACGTCCGGGCGGTGCCCCACGCGATCCGCCACGCGACGGTGTTCGGCGCCTTCGACGCGGTGGCCCCGGGCGCGTCCATGGTGCTCGTCGCGCCGCACGACCCGCTGCCGCTGCTGGCGCAGCTGCGTGAGCGCAACGGCGGCAGCCTCGGCGTCGACTACCTCGAGCGCGGGCCGGACGCCTGGCGGCTGCGGCTGACGAGGAGCTGACGTGTGCTCCTACTGCGGTTGCCGCTCGATCACGGTGATCGGGCGGTTCTCCGCCGAGCACGACGAGATCGTCAACGCCGCCGGCACGCTGCGCCGAGCGGCCGAGCAGCAGGACCTGCCCGCGGTCCGCGCCGCGGCCCACGCCCTGGGGCACCTGCTGCACCCGCACACCGCCGACGAGGAGCGCGGGCTGTTCAGCGAGCTGCGGCTCGACCCCGAGTTCACCGAGCACGTCGACACCCTCTGCGGCGAGCACGTCGACCTCGACGCCCGGCTGGACGCGATCGCCGGCGGCGACCTGTCCGGGATGGACGAGTTCGTCCGCCGGCTGCGCCGGCACATCGACCACGAGGAGAACGGCCTGTTCCCGGCCGCGGCGATCGCGCTCGACGGCCCGGCGTGGGAGCGCGTCGTCGAGCGCAGCGGGGTCGGCGCGCGGCCGTCGTGACCGGCGGCCTGGGCGGTGTCATGGAGGCCGCGAGCGCCGGCGCGGCGTCGGCCGGCGGGCTCACCGTCGGCCTCCTGCCCGGCGAGAACCGGGCCGCGGCGAACCGCTCCGTCGCCGGCGCGATCCCCACCGGCCTGGGCGAGGCCCGCAACGCCCTGGTCGTGCGGGCGGCGGACGCGGTGGTGGCGGTCGGTGGCAGCTGGGGGACGCTGAGCGAGGTCGCGCTCGCGATGCGGCGCGGCGTCCCGGTCGTGGCGCTCGGCGGCTGGTCGGTGGTGGACGACGACGGCCGGGAGGTGCCCGGCGTCCGGCGGGCCAGTACGGCTCGGGAGGCGGTGCGCCTGGCCCTGGCGCTGGCGGAGCAGGTTCGGGACATTCGCCCCTGACAAGGGCAGGCCGGGCCCGCCGATGCTGAGGCCATGACGAGCACCGCCCCGGCGGCGCGTGCCGCCCGGTCACCCGCGCCCGCGGCGCGGGGCCTGCGCCCGTGGTGGCTGCTGATCTTCCTCGGCGGAGCGCTCGGGGTGGTCACCGGCGCCTGGCAGACCGTCGAGCGGATCGCCTGGGCGGCCGACGGCACGACCGCCTCGTTCTGCGACGTCAACGCCTGGCTGTCCTGCTCGAGCGTGTTCGGTCACTGGCAGTCCTCGGCGCTCGGCATCCCGAACTCGCTGATCGCCCTACCGGTGTTCAGCGTGCTGGCCGCGACCGGCCTGGCGGGGCTGCTCGGCTCGCGCCTGTCGAACGCGTTCGTCGCCACTGCGCTCGGCCTTGCGGTCTTCATGACCGCGTTCATCGTCTGGTACATGCAGCAGACCGCGTTCGCGATCGGCATCCTCTGCCTGTTCTGCGCGGGGTGCGCGCTCGCCGTCCTGGTCGCCGGCGCCGGGCTCACCCGGGTGGCGGCCGCACAGGGGGCGC
>JBMOMI010000470.1:0-3184 GCA_049325235.1 Actinomycetota bacterium
GAGAACGCGAGCGCGTAGGAGCGGACCGCCCCCAGCTCGTCCGCGACGACGGGCATGGCGGTGGCGACGGCCAGCGCCTCGAACGCCACCACGGTGACCAGCGAGACGATGCCCGCGGTCACCAGCCGCGTGTCGGGCGGCGCCGGCGGGTCAGCGACCGTCGGAGCCCTCGTCGTCCCCGGAGCGCAGCCCCTCGTAGATCTCCTTGCAGGCCGGGCACACCGGGAACCGGCTGGGGTCGCGGCCCGGCACCCACACCTTGCCGCAGAGCGCGACCACCGGCTCCCCGGACAGGGCCGAGGAGAGGATCTTCTCCTTCTTCACGTAGTGCGCGAAGCGCTCGTGGTCCCCCGGCTCGGAGAGCTGCGGCTCCTCGACCAGCTCCCGCTCCAGGACGGCGGTGCGCTGCGGGCTCGGGTCGGGGCCCGGCGTCGGCTGCGGATGCTGCTCGCTCATGGGGCGCAAGTCTAGGTGCGCGGGTTCAGTTCATCGTCGGGTCGTCGGGGAACGAGGCGACCAGCGCGAGGTCCCCGCCCTGCCGGCGCAGGACGCGCGCCCACAGCTCCTCGGGGGTGTCGGTGAACGCGTCGCCCGGCTCGGCGTCCACGACGTACCACGAGCCCTCCCCGATCTCGCCCTCGAGCTGGCCGGGCGCCCAGCCGGCGTAGCCGGCGAAGATCCGCAGGCGGGTCACCTCCCCGGCCACGACCTCCGGCGGCGTGTCGAGGTCGACGAGCCCGAGGCTGCCGACCAGCCGGCGCACCCCGAGCGGCTCGGAGCCGGCCGGGTGCTCCGGCACCGACACGAGCCCGAGCGCGGAGTCCAGCGCCACCGGGCCGCCCTGGAAGAGCCGGGGCGGCACGGTGACGAACGGCTGCCAGGCCGGCAGGACGGCGTCCACGTCGATCTCCGTGGGCCGGTTGACGACGACGCCGAGCGCGCCGTCGTCGGAGTGGTCCAGGAGCAGCACGACCGTGCGACGGAACTGCTCGTGCTCGAGCTGCGGCGTGGCGACGAGCAGCCTTCCGGTCAGCGCCGGCTCGACCTCCATGGGGCCATCATGGCGGCTCCTCCGGCCGGGCGCCCACGGGCCGGCGAGGTCGGGCCAGCCGCGCCGCCAGCAGCAGGCCGGCCGCCACTCCCGCGGCGTCGGCGACCACGTCCCACACGTCGCCGCTGCGGCCCGGGAGCACGCTGCCCTGCACGGCCTCGCTGACGACGGCGTGCGCCAGCAGCGCCGCCGCCAGCCACCGCGGCGGCAGCCCGGCGAGGACGCCGGTCACGGCCACCGCGCCGAACACCGCCACGTGCGCGACCTTGTCCAGGCCCGGAACCCCGGGAGTCGTACCGGCCTCCGGCCAGTACAGGACGGCGAGCTGCGCCGCCACGCTGAGCCCGAAGGCCCAGCGCCATCCGGCCGCCGTCACCAGGCCGCCGTCACGAGGCCGCGTCGGCGAAGAAGGACACCGGCCCGGCGACGATCACCCCGACCTCCTGCGTGGTCGGCAGCGGGCCCTGGGTGCGGCACAGCACGGGGACGGGGGCCCCCTCGGGACCGGCGACCTGCAGCCGGACGCTGGCGTCGTGCCCGTAGAACACGGTGCCGACCACGCGCGCGGTCACGCCCCGGCCGGCACGCACCATCCGGACCTGCTCCGGGCGCACCACGACCCGACCGGTACCGGACTCCCCCGCGTGCCCGCGCAGCAGCGGCAGCCGGCCCAGCGCCGTCTCGGCGACGCCGTCGACGACCGTCGCGGGCAGCACGACGGCCTCCCCCACGAACGTGGCGACGTCCAGGTCACCCGGGGCCGTGTACACCTGCTGCGGCGCCGCGCTCTGCACCACCACCCCGTCGCGGACCACGGCAACGAGGTCGGCGACCGACAGCGCCTCCTCCTGGTCGTGCGTGACGAGTAGGCCGGTCGCGCCGGTGGCGTGCAGGGCGGCGCGGACGTCCTCGCGGATCGCGGCGCGCAGCCCGGCGTCCAGGGCGCTGAACGGCTCGTCGAGCAGGACGACGTCCGGGTCCGGCGCCAGGGCCCGGGCCAGGGCGACCCGCTGCTGCTGGCCGCCGGACAGCTGGGACGGCATCCGGTCGCGCAGGTCGGCGAGGCCGACGAGTGCGAGCAGCTCCCCCACCCGCTCACGCCGGGCCCGGGAGCGGCGGCCGCGGCCGAGCCCGAACGCCACGTTGTCCTCGACGCTCAGGTGCGGGAACAGCGCCCCCTCCTGCGGGACGACGCCGATGTGGCGCCGCTCCGGCGGCACGTGCACGCCGGGCGCGGCCAGCACCCGGTCACCGACCCGGATCTCGCCGGCATCCGCGTGCTCGAAGCCGGCGACGACCCGCAGCAGCGTGGTCTTCCCGCAGCCGGACGGCCCGAGCACGGCGGCCAGGGCGCCGGAGGGGACGTCGAGGTCCAGCCCGCGGAGGACCTGCGTGGCGCCGAACGACTTGCGCAGCCCACGGATCTCGAGCCGCTTCACCTGTCCCCTCCCACCGCCTGCGCGGAGTCCGCGGACACCAGTCTCGCCTGAACCCGGGAGAGCAGGAACGTGGGGACCGCCGCCAGCAGCACGAGCGCGACCGCATAGGGCGCAGCGGCCGCGTAGGCGCCGACCCCCGTCTGGCTCCACAGCTCGGTGGCCAGGGTGTCCGTCCCGGTCGGGCGCAGCAGCAGCGTCGCCGGCAGCTCCTTCATCGCGGTGAGCATGACCAGCGCGAAGCCGGCGGCGACCCCGGGCCCGGCGAGCGGCAGGGTGACGTCCCGGAGGACGGCCGCGGGGCGCCGTCCCAGCGACCGGGCCACCTCCTCCAGCCGCGGAGGGCTCTGCGCCACCGACGCCCGCACCGACCCGATCGCGGCCGGCATGAACAGGACGGCGTAGGCGAGGACGAGCAGCGGGGTGCGCTGGTAGAACGCCTCGGCGTACCGGACGCCGAAGAACACCAGCGCGAGCGCGACGACGATCCCGGGCAGGGCGTGCCCGGCGTAGCTGGCGTGCTCCAGGGCCCGGACGCCGCGGGTGGCGTACCGGGCGGCCAGCACCCCCACCGGGACGGCGAGTGCCGTGGCCGCCAGCGCGCCCAGCAGCGAGACCCAGACCGTCGACGCGCCGGCCGGCACCAGGCGGCCCCAGTCGACGCCGGCGGACTGGCCGCGCAGCACCCAGTGCGTGA
>JBMOMI010000471.1:0-3184 GCA_049325235.1 Actinomycetota bacterium
GACTTCCTCGACGGCTGGCTCGTCGACGACGCCGACGCGGGAACGGCGCTGGCCGGTTCCCGGGCGCGGGTGGTGGCCCGGCCGCTGCTCATGACGGACGTCGAAGCGGCCGGCGAGATCGCCGGCGCGGCGCTCGACCTGGCTGAGTCCGTTCGATGAGCTCCCTGTCGGTGTTCACCGTTCCCGGTCTGCCCGAGGTGGTCGAGGGGGACGACGTCGGGCGGCTGATCGCGTCGGCGTGCGAGGCGGCCGGCCTCGACCTGCGGGACGACGACATCGTCACGGTCGCCTCCAAGATCGTCGCGAAGGCGGAGGGGCGGTCGGTGCCCGCGGGCGAGCGCGAGGCGGCCATCGAGCGGGAGACGGTGCGGATCGTCGCCGAGCGGCGGCTGCCCGACGGGCGCGTGACCCGCGTCGTGCAGACCCGCACCGGCCCGGTGATGGCCGCGGCCGGGGTCGACGCCTCCGACGTCGCCGCCGGGACCGTACTGCTGCTGCCGGCGGCTCCGGACGAGTCGGCGCGGCGGATCCGCGCCTCGCTGGAGGCGTCACTCGGGGTGCGGCCGGCGGTCGTGGTCACCGACACCTCCGGGCGCCCGTGGCGGATGGGGGTCTCGGACTTCGCGCTCGGCGCGGCGGGTCTGGTGGTGCTCGACGACACCCGCGGTCGGCTCGACCGCTTCGGCCGGCCGCTCGAGGTGACCGTGCGGGCGATCGCCGACGAGGTGGCCGCGGCCGCGGACCTGGTCAAGGGCAAGGCGGCCGGGACGCCGGTGGCGGTCGTGCGGGGGCTCGGGCAGTACGTCGTGGACGACGACGACGACGGGGCGGGTCTGTGCGTGCGCGTGGGGCCGACCGACTGGTTCGCCTACGGGCACGTGGAGGCGGTCAGGGCGGCGGTGGGGCTGGGGCCGGGCCGTAGCGTCCCCTTGCCTCTCCAGTAGGCACGAATTGGTCGGAGGCCACCTGCGGTGAACATCGGGACGTGCCCGTAGGGAGGTGCGGCAGACTGTGCGCACCGGGCCACCGACCGACGAGGGATCTCATGACCGCAGCAGCCGACCGTCAGCTCGACGTCTTCGTCGCCGAGCGCCCGTGGGGGCGTTTCCAGCAGTTCGTCGAGAACCAGCGCGTGACCGTGAAGCTCATCACAGTCGAGCCCGGCCATCGCCTCAGCCTGCAGCGTCACTCGCACCGGGACGAGATGTGGCAGGCGCTCGACGAGCCGATGTCCGTCACCGTGGGCGACCGTTCGTGGACGCTCCAGCCAGGCGAGCAACTGGTGGTTCCCGCCGGCGAGCTCCACCGTCTCGGCAACGACGGGACGCGGCCCGGACGCATCCTCGAGATCGCCTTCGGCGACTTCGACGAGTCGGACATCGAGCGACTGGAGGACGACTACAGCCGCTAGTGAAGGCTGCGGCGCCAGGTCACCGACCGAGGCGCTGGTAGGTGCGCTCGGTGCGTCCCTTGGCCGGCATCCACCAGTCCTCGTTGTCGCGGTACCACGCAATCGTCTGCGCGAGCCCGGCGCGGATGTCCTGGTACCGCGGCGTCCACCCGGTCTCCTGTCGAAGCTTGGTGGAGTCGATGGCGTACCGCAGGTCGTGTCCGGGACGGTCGTTGACGTGGTCGAACCAGTCGGCCGGCTTGTCCATGAGCTCGAGCAGCAGCGCGATGATCTGTCGGTTGTTCTGCTCCCCGTCCGCGCCGATGAGATAGGTCCCGCCGAGACGGCCCTTCTCGATGATCGTGATGACGGCGTCGTTGTGGTCGTCGACGTGGATCCAGTCCCGCACGTTGGCGCCCGCGCCGTAGAGCTTCGGCTTGACCCCCATGAGGATGTTCGTGATCTGCCGGGGGATGAACTTCTCGACGTGCTGGTAGGGGCCGTAGTTGTTGGAGCAGTTACTGAGCGTCGCCTCGATGCCGAACGAACGGATCCACGCCCGCACCAGCAGGTCCGCCGAGGCCTTGCTCGCGGAGTACGGGCTCGACGGGTTGACCGGGGTCTGCTCCGTGAAGCGGGCAGGATCGTCGAGCTCGAGGTCGCCGTAGACCTCGTCGGTCGAGATGTGGTGGAGTCGCACGCCGTGCCGGCGAACCGCCTCGAGCAGCCGGTACGTGCCGATGATGTTGGAGTCCATGAAGGGCCATGGGTCGTCCAGGGAGTTGTCGTTGTGCGACTCGGCGGCGAAGTGGACGACCAGGTCGGCATCCGAGACCAGCCCGTCGACCAGCTCGGCGTCCGCGATGCTGCCGTGCACGAACTCGATCTGATCGGCGACGGGGGCGAGGTTCTCGCGGTTTCCGGCGTAGGTCAGCGCGTCGACCACCGTGATCTGCCAGTCGGGACGCGTCGAGCGTGCGCGGTGGACGAAATTGGCACCGATGAAGCCGGCGCCTCCGGTGACGAGCACCTTCATCAAAGGACTCCTGTCGGGGGGTCAAGGCAACCCGCCGTACGGTACTCCGGCCCGCGAGCGGCTGCCGCAGTCGGCAGGTGCTGCGGGAGGTTCTTGCGTGGCGCCCGGCGAGGTCTGGCGACGCCAGCCAGTTCCAGGAGCCGCTGGACGCGATACCGGTGGCCCCGGTAGCACTCGAGTATCTCGGCGCAGGCGTCGTCATCCATGACTGTCCCAGTGAGGGCCCAGGAGACGTTCTTCGCGACGTGGTAGTCGCCGAACGAGAACGCGTCCGGGTCGCCATGAGCACGTTGACGGACCTCGGCGGCCGTCCAGACGCTGACGCCCGGAAGGGACCTGAGGACCCGCTCAGCCTCGCTGTGGGGCAAGTGCAGCGTCTGCTCCAGCCGCCCGGCTGACCGCGTCGCCACCTGGACGACGCGGCGGCGCCGCTCCTCCACCCCTGCGCGCAGCCACTCCCAGGTCGGGATGGATGCCCAGTCCAGTGCGCTGGGAGGCACACGCATCCCGGCTGCTGGGCCGGCGTCGCGCGCGGGGCCGCCCGGCGCCGGCTCACCGAAGCGACGGAGCAGCATGGCCCATGCGCGTCGCGACTCCCGCCCCGTGACCACCTGCTCCAGGGCTGCGGCGACCAGCGCCTCGAGCACCGCGCCTGTACGTGGCACCCGCCACCCGGGGCGCGCACGCCAGGCGCGGACCAGAAGGGGAGGCTCCGGACGAGGTCTGAAGCCGTCATCGCCGTCTCGGGCTCCGAGCAG
>JBMOMI010000472.1:0-3182 GCA_049325235.1 Actinomycetota bacterium
CTCGTACGCCACCGGCTCGCCGGACAGCCAGCGGTCGAGCAGCGTGTCGTCCTCGGACTCCTGGATGATCCCCTCGACCAGGGCGGCGCGGGTCTCCTCGATCGCCGCCAGGTGCTCGGGGTCGGCCTCGCGCTCGGCGAGGGAGCCGGAGGAGTAGTCGTACACCCGCTGCGACAGCAGACCGATCAGCCCGGCCGGGACCTCGTCGTCGCCGAGCAGCGGCAGGTACAGCGGCTGGACGCCGTCCCCGAACACCCGCTGGCAGACCGCGACCGTCTCGGTGAAGTCGCCTCGGGGCTGGTCGACGTGCGTGACGACGACGGCGCGCGGCATCCCGACCGAGGCGCACTCCTCCCACAGCATCGTGGTGGTGCCGTCCACGCCGTCCACGGCCGAGACGACGAACAGCGCCGCGTCGGCGGCGCGCAGGCCGGCGCGCAGCTCACCGACGTAGTCGGGGCGGCCGGGGGTGTCCACGAGGTTGATGCGCACCCCGTCGCGCACGCACGAGGCGACCGACAGGGCCACCGAGTGGCCGAGCCGCTTCTCGGCGTCGTCGTAGTCGCTGACCGTCGTCCCCTCGGCCACGCTGCCGGGGCGAGACACGACGCCCGCCTCGGCCAGCACGGCCTCGACGAGCGTCGTCTTGCCGGCACCGGCGTGCCCGACCAGGACGACGTTGCGGATCCTGTCCGGGGTCTGCTCACCCCCGTTCGCTCCGGCGTCCCGTGCTGCCATCTGCGCCACCTCCTCGTCCCGCTGCCTGACCTCAGACCCAACTACGCACCGTGCCGGGACACAAGGGGTCCCGCCGGTAGGCTGCGCGCCCGATGCTCAACCGCTACGCGCGCGCGTTCTTCACCCGGCTGATGACCCCCCTGGCGGCAGCGCTGCTGCGCGCCGGGGTCGGCCCCGACGCCGTCACCGTCGTCGGCACCCTCGGGGTCGCCGCGGGCGCGCTCATCTTCTACCCGCGCGGTGAGCTGCTCATCGGGACCTTGGTCATCACTGCGTTCGTCTTCAGCGACTCCCTCGACGGCACCATGGCCCGTCTGCAGGGCCGGACGTCGTCCTGGGGCGCCTTCCTGGACTCGACGCTCGACCGGCTCGCCGACGCCGCCGTCTTCGGGGCGCTCGTCCTGTGGTTCTTCGGCGGCGGCCGCTCGGACACCACCGCGGTCCTGGCGCTGGCCTGCCTGGTCCTCGGCCAGCTGGTGTCCTACGCCCGGGCGCGCGCCGAAGGGCTCGGGATGACCGCCAGCGTCGGCATCGCCGAGCGCGCCGAGCGGCTGGTGGCGGTGCTCGTCGCGACCGGTCTGGTCGGGCTCGGCGTCCCGCACGTCCTGCTGACGGTCGTCCTCGCCGTGCTCGCGCTCGCCAGCGCCGTGACCGTCGTCCAGCGGATGGTCGTCGTCCGCCGCCAGGCGCTCGCCTCGCCGTGAGGCTCCGGCGGCGGGCCACCGTGCTCGCCTACCGCGGGGGGTGGGCCGTCGTCCGCCTCCTGCCCGAGCGCGTCGCGTACGCGCTGTTCGACCTGCTCGCGGACGTCGCGTGGCGGCGCCGCGGGAAGGGCGTCCGGCGGCTGGAGGCCAACCTCGCCCGGGTCCGCCCGGGCCTGGACGACGACGGGCTGCGGGCGCTGTCCCGCGCCGGGATGCGGTCCTACCTGCGGTACTGGTGCGACGCCTTCCGGCTGCCGACGTGGTCGCGGGAGCGGCTGCTGGGGACCGTGCGGGTCGAGGGGGACGAGCCGGTGCGGGCCGAGCTCGCCGCCGGCCGCGGCGTCGTCATGGCGCTGGCGCACCAGGGGAACTGGGACCACGCCGGGGCCTGGTCCGCGATCGCGCTGGCCCGGGCCACCACGGTCGCCGAGCGGCTGGAGCCAGAGGAGGTCTTCACCGCGTTCCTGCGGTTCCGCGAGCGGCTCGGGATGGAGATCCTGCCGCTGAACGGCGGGCCGCCGGTGTTCCCCACGCTGGTGCGCCGGCTGCGGGCGGGCGGTTTCGTGCCGCTGCTCGCCGACCGGGACCTGACTGCCAGTGGGGTCGAGGTGATGCTGTTCGGCGAGCCCGCCCGGATCGCGGCCGGGCCGGCGACGCTGGCCGTGACCGCCGGTGCGGCGCTGCACCCGGTGTCCATCTGGTACGAGCGGCTGCCCTCCGGGGCGCCGGCCCGGTGGGGGATCGTCATCCACTTCCACCCGCGCGTCGACGTCCCGGCCGCGGGGGACCGCGCCGCCAGGGTGGCCGCCATGAGCCAGGCCTGCGCCGACGCCCTGGCTGCCGGGATCGCCGCCCACCCGGAGGACTGGCACATGCTGCAGCGCGTGTTCACCGCCGACCTGGACCCCCGGGACGGGCCGTCGTGAGGGTCGGCATCGTCTGCCCGTACTCCTTCGACGTCCCTGGGGGAGTGCAGTTCCACGTCCGCGACCTGGCCGAGTGCCTCCTGGACCGGGGCCACGTCGTATCCGTGCTGGCACCCGCGGACGACGACACACCGGTCCCGCCGTACGTCTCGCCGGCCGGCAAGGCGGTGCCGGTGCCGTACAACGGCTCGGTGGCCCGGGTGAACTTCGGGCCGGTGTCCGCCGCCCGGGTGCGGCGCTGGCTCGCCGAGGGACGCTTCGACGTCCTGCACATCCACGAGCCGATCGGCCCGAGCCTCGGGGTGCTCGCGCTGTGGGCCGCGACCGGGCCGATCGTCGCGACGTTCCACTCGGCGATGCTGCGGTCGCGCGCGCTGCAGGCCGCCTACCCGCTCGTGCGGCCCAGCCTGGAGAAGATCGCCGCCCGGATCGCGGTCAGCGAGGAGGCGCGTCGCACGCTGATCCAGCACCTCGGCGGCGACGCCGTCGTCGTGCCGAACGGGGTGTTCGTCGACCGGTTCGCGGCCGCGCCGCCGCGGCCCGACTGGCAGGGCACCCGGGAGCGGCCGACGGTCGCCTTCCTCGGCCGCCTCGACGAGCCGCGCAAGGGGGTCGATGTGCTCGCCGACGCCCTGCCCGCACTGCGGGCCGCGGTGCCCGGGCTGCGCGTGCTGGTCGCCGGGCGTGGCGACACCGACGCCGCCCGCCGCCGCTGCGGCGAGCACGCCGGTGCCGTGGAGCTGCTCGGCGCCGTCAGCGAGGAGGACAAGGCGTCGCTGCTGCGGTCCGTGGACGCCTACCTCGCCCCGCACAC
>JBMOMI010000473.1:0-3170 GCA_049325235.1 Actinomycetota bacterium
GGAGGTCCGCGAGGAGCTGGACCGGGCCGCCGAGACCGTGCGGGCGGCGCACCCGGGGCTGGAGGTGTCGACGCGGCTGGTGCACGACTCGCCCGCGCGGGCCCTCACCGACGCCAGTGGCGACGCCGGGCTGCTGGCCGTCGGCGCCCGCGGGCACGGCGGCTTCGCGGGGCTGCTGCTCGGCTCGGTCAGCCAGGCGGTGCTGCGGCACGCGCACTGCCCGGTGCTGGTGGTGCCGAAGCCGGCCGGCTGACCGCCTGCGGTTGCGGGTGCGGCTGCGGCGGGATAGGCCGGTGCCATGAGCGAACCGCAGCGCAGGAGCGTCGGCGAGGCCAGGCCCGGCCAGGAGCCGGGCGCGGGGATCGCCGACCCGGCGAGCGTCGAGGGCGGCACGATCGGGGCGGCCGAACCCGAGGCGGCGGCCTCGGAGCAGCAGGCCGACCCGGGCGGCTACCCGCACGAGCCGGCGCCCGGTGCCGCCAGGGCTCAGGGCAGCCGCGGGCCGGGCCCCGAGTAGGGCTCCATCAGGTCGCCGAGCGACTCCAGGCGCGCCAGCACCTCCGGGTACTCCAGCTGCCGGAGCCCCTCGGTGATCTCGTCCCAGGCGCGGGGGGCGGCCACCGTGGGGCGGCGCCGGCCCCGCAGCGAGTACGGGGTGATCGTCGTCTTGGCGGCGTGGTTCTGGCTCCAGTCGATGAGCACCTTGCCGGTGCGCAGTGACTTCGTCATCGTCGCGGTGATGTGCCGGCGGTGGTCGCGGGCCAGGCCACGCGCCAGCGTCTCGGCGTAGGCCCGCACCGCCTCGGCGTCGTCCTTGGCCGCCAGCGGCGCGTACAGCTGCAGGCCCTTGCCGCCGCTGGTCACCGGCACGCACTCCAGCCCGTCGTCGGCAAGCCGCTCGGCCACGAGGTGCGCGACCGCGGCGCACTCGTCGAGGCCGGTGCCCTCGCCGGGGTCGAGGTCGACGACGAGCCGGTCCGGGTGCCTGACCGCGCCGCGGCGTCCCACGGTCCACTGCGGGGTGTGCAGCTCGAGCGCGTTGAGGTTGCCGACCCAGACCAGGCCGGGGACGTCGTGCAGCACCGGGAACTCGATGAGGCCGTCGGAGGCGGGCACCTTCACCGTCCGCACCCACGACGGGCGGCCGGCCGGCGCGTTCTTCTCGAAGAACACCTGCGGGTCCTCCACGCCGTGGGGCCAGCGGATGCGCGTCACCGGACGGTCGGCCAGCTGCGCCTGCAGCGGTTCGCTGACCCGGACCAGGTAGTCGATCACCTCGGCCTTGGTGGTCCCGGTCGCCGGGTACATCACCTTCGACAGGCTGGTGAGCCGCAGCCGGCGGCCTGCGACCTCGACGTGCTGCACCTCCTCGCCGGGCGGCGTGCGGGGGCTCACCGCACCTCCACCGGGTCCGGGAGCGCGTCGATCCGCACCCCGCGGTAGGCGGGCTGGCGCAGGCGGCCGCCCGACGTCCAGCCGAGGTGGACGACGTCCACGGCCAGCGTCGGCTCGCACCAGGTGGCGCCGGAGGCGTCCACCCGGGGCACGGCGTCGGAGAACGGAGACGTGCTGCGCCGCAACGGCTCCAGCAGCGCGGCGAGGTCCCGCTGGGCGGACGGGCCGATGCCGCTGCCGACCCTGCCCAGGTAGCGCAGCCCGCCGTCCGGCGCGGGCGCGCCGACGAGCAGAGCCCCGACCGTGCGGGTGGTGTCGACCTGCGGCCGCCAGCCTCCGACCAGGCACGTGCGGGCCTGGCGGTGCGCGGCCTTGACCCAGGCGGGGCTGCGCCGTCCCGGCTCGTACACCGACGTGCGCCGCTTGGCGACCACGCCCTCGAGCCCCTGCTCGCGGGTGGCCGCGAGCAGCGCGGGACCGTCGTCGTACAGCGGCGAGAGCTGAATCGGCCCGTGCGGCAAGGTGATTCGCTCGAGCGTGGCCCGGCGCTCGGTGAACGGCCGGCTGGTGAGGTCGACGCCGTACAGCCGCAGCACGTCGAACACGACGAACGTGGCCGGCACCCGGCGTGCCAGCGCGGCGGCGCGGCGGCGGTCCCGCACGTGGATGCGCTCGGCGAGCACCGGGAACGACGGGACGCCGCGATCGTCCATCGCCACCACTTCGCCGTCCAGCAGGACGTCGGACAGCTCGGCCAGGCAGGCCAGCTCCGGGAAGGCGGCGGCGACGTCCCGGCCGTTCCGGGTCCACAGGTGCAACTCGCCGTCCGAGGCGTCGGCGAGCACGCGGATCCCGTCCCACTTGACCTCGAACACCCAGTCCGGCCCGGTCGGCAGGTGCCCCGACGGGGGGATCGGAGTGGCGAGCATGGGCTCCACGGGGCCATCCTGCCGGTCGGAGGATGATCTCACCGGATGAGAGGTGTCGCGTCGTGAGGGCGATCTGGAAGGGCGCGGTCTCGTTCGGGCTCGTCAACGTGCCGGTCAAGCTGTACGCGGCGACCGGCGAGAAGGACATCAAGTTCCACCAGGTGCACGTCGAGGACGGCGGTCGCATCCGGTACAAGCGGGTCTGCACCGTGGACGGCGAGGAGGTCCCCTACAGCGAGATCGCCAAGGGGTACGAGACCGACGGGGGCGAGCTCGTCGTGCTCGACGACGACGACTTCGCGCAGCTGCCGCTCACGACGAGCCGGGAGATCGACGTCGTCGAGTTCGTGCCGTCGGACCAGGTCGACCCGATCATGTTCGCGAAGACGTACTACCTCGAGCCGGAGAAGTCCGCGGCCAAGCCGTACGCGCTGCTGCGCGAGGCGCTGCGGGAGACCGACCGGATGGCGGTCGTCAAGGTGGCGCTGCGGCAGCGCGAGACGCTGGCCGTGCTGCGTGTGCGCGACAACGTCATCTGCCTGCAGACCATGCTGTGGCCCGACGAGATCCGCGCCGCCGACTTCGAGATCCTCGACGCCGACGTCGAGCTGCGCCCGCAGGAGCTGGCGATGGCCTCGTCGCTGGTGGAGTCCCTCGCCGGTGACTTCGACCCGGGCCAGTTCTCCGACGACTACGCCACCGCGCTGCGCGAGCTCATCGACGCCAAGGTCTCCTCCGGTCAGGTGCGGCGCCCGCCGGCGGAGGTCGAGGAGGAGGGCCGCGCCGGCGAGGTGGTCGACCTGCTGACGGCCCTGCAGCGCAGCGTGGAGCGCGCCCGGGCCGGGC
>JBMOMI010000474.1:0-3162 GCA_049325235.1 Actinomycetota bacterium
GCCGTCGTCGCCGCCGCCGGGGCGGGGACGACCAGGACGGCGAGGCCGAGGCCCCCGGCCGGTCGCGGGAGTCCCGTCGCGGCGCGGACGACGTCACCGCCCTCAAGGGCTCCACGCGCCTGGAGGCCAAGCGCCAGCGGCGCCGGGAGGGCCGGGACTCCGGCCGCCGGCGGCAGGTGATCACCGAGGCGGAGTTCCTGGCTCGGCGGGAGAGCGTCGAGCGGACGATGGTCATCCGCGAGCGCGACGGCCGCACCCAGATCGCCGTCCTCGAGGACGGCGTCCTGGTCGAGCACTACGTGGCCCGCAAGTCGCAGGCCTCGATGATCGGCAACGTGTACCTCGGGCGGGTGCAGAACGTCCTGCCGAGCATGGAGGCGGCGTTCGTCGACATCGGCAAGGGCCGCAACGCCGTCCTGTACGCCGGGGAGGTCAACTGGGACGCCGCGGGGCTGGAGGGCCAGCCGAAGCGGATCGAGGTGGCCCTCAAGTCCGGCGACTCGGTCCTGGTCCAGGTCACGAAGGACCCGGTCGGGCACAAGGGCGCCCGGCTCACCAGCCAGGTGTCGCTGCCCGGCCGCTACCTCGTGTACGTGCCGCGCAGCTCGATGACCGGCATCTCCCGCAAGCTGCCCGACACCGAACGCAACCGGCTGAAGAAGATCCTCAAGACCGTCCTGCCGGACGACGCCGGCGTCATCGTGCGCACCGCGGCGGAGGGGGCCAGCGAGGAGGAGCTGGCCCGTGACGTCAAGCGGCTCCAGGCGCAGTGGGAGGACATCGAGAAGAAGGCGAAGGCGGCCAACCCGCCGTCCATGCTGTACGGCGAGCCCGACCTGATGATCAAGGTCGTCCGCGACGTCTTCAACGAGGACTTCGCGCGGCTCGTGGTGGCCGGCGACTCCGCCTGGGACACCGTGCACGAGTACGTCAGCTGGGTCGCGCCCGACCTCGCCGAGCGGCTGCAGCGGTGGGACGGCGAGGAGGACGTCTTCGCCGCGCACCGGATCGACGAGCAGATCGCCAAGGCGCTCGAGCGGAAGGTGTGGCTGCCGTCCGGCGGCTCGCTGGTGATCGACCGCACCGAGGCGATGACGGTGATCGACGTCAACACCGGCAAGTTCACCGGGTCCGGCGGGAGCCTGGAGGAGACGGTCACCCGTAACAACCTCGAGGCCGCCGAGGAGATCGTCCGCCAGCTCCGGCTGCGCGACGTCGGCGGGATCATCGTCGTGGACTTCATCGACATGGTGCTGGAGAGCAACCGCGACCTCGTGCTGCGGCGGCTGCTCGAGTGCCTCGGGCGGGACCGCACCAAGCACCAGGTGGCCGAGGTGACCTCGCTCGGCCTGGTGCAGATGACGCGCAAGCGGGTGGGCCAGGGGTTGCTCGAGGCGTTCAGCGAGCCGTGCGAGTGCTGCGGCGGGCGCGGCGTGCTGCTGCACGAGGAGCCGGTGGAGAAGAAGCCGGCCGCCGGCAACGGTGGCGGCCAGCCGCGTCGCAAGGGAAGCGCGAAGGACGTCGCGGCGGCCAGTGCCCGGCAGAAGGCCGGCACGGCCGAGCAGCCGGAGCAGGCGGAGCAGTCAGAGCAGGCCGAGCAGCCGGAGCAGGCGCAGCCGGAGCAGGGCACCCCGGTTTGACCGCTCGGAACGCCGATCCGTACCCTTGTCCGCGGCGCGCCCTCGGCGTGCCCTGCTGTGTGCGCCCCGACCTGTGACGTGGTCGCCGCTCCACCAGCCAGTCCGAACGACGTCAGAGAGTGAGCCTCACGTGTACGCCATCGTCCGCGCCGGCGGCCGGCAGGAGAAGGTCGCCGTCGGCGACGTGCTGACCATCGACCGGGTCGCCGGGAGCGCCGGCACCACCGTCGAGCTCGAGCCGGTGCTGCTCGTGGACGGCGGCACGGTCACCAGCGACGCCGACGCCCTGGCCAAGGCCACCGTGACCGCCGAGATCGTCGAGGCCACCAAGGGGCCGAAGATCACGATCCTGAAGTACAAGAACAAGACCGGCTACCGCAAGCGCCAGGGTCACCGCCAGCAGCTGACCCGCGTGAAGGTCACCGGCATCACCAGCTGATCTCCCCTTCCGAGACGAACGAGGTCTGACGATGGCACACAAGAAGGGCGCCAGCTCCACCCGGAACGGGCGCGACTCCAACTCCAAGCGGCTCGGCGTCAAGCGCTTCGGCGGCCAGCTCGTGAACGCCGGCGAGATCCTCGTCCGCCAGCGCGGCACGCACTTCCACCCC
The DNA here is from genome assembly GCA_049325235.1 of Actinomycetota bacterium. Lineage (GTDB taxonomy): Bacteria > Actinomycetota > Actinomycetes > Actinomycetales > SCSIO-59966 > SCSIO-59966. The sequence continues at coordinate 2,252 of JBMOMI010000474.1, forward strand.
GGCGCGGGCGTCGGCCGCGGTGGTGACGACACGCTGTTCGCGCTCTCCGCGGGTGCCGTCGAGTTCGGCACCAAGCGTGGCCGCAAGGTCGTCAGCGTCCTGCCGGCCGGCGAGTGAGGCCCACCGTCTGACGGGACGTACCGCAGCGCGGGACAGGGGCGAGCCGGAGGCGATCCGGCTCGCCCCTTCTCCGTCCCGCCCACCGCAATAACCAGGGTTGTTGCGCTCTGGGAGGCTTCGTAGCGGCAATAACCCTGGTGATTGCGAAAGGGAGGAGGGCCGTCGTGGCGCAGTTCGTCGACCGGGTCGTGCTGCACGCCGCCGCCGGTGACGGCGGCCACGGCTGCGCGTCCGTGCACCGCGAGAAGTTCAAGCCGCTCGGCGGGCCGGACGGCGGCAACGGCGGACGCGGCGGCGACGTCGTCCTCGAGGTCGACCCTTCCACCACGACCCTGCTGGAGTACCACCACTCTCCGCACCGGCGGGCCGGCAACGGCCGCCCGGGCCAGGGCGGCATGCGGCACGGCGCCGACGGCGACGACGTCGTCCTGAAGGTCCCGGCCGGCACGGTGGTCAAGCGCCCGGACGGCGAGGTGCTCGCCGACCTGCTGACCCCGGGGGAGCGGTTCGTCCTGGCCGCCGGCGGCCGCGGCGGGCTGGGCAACGCCGCGCTGGCGTCGCCGCGCCGCAAGGCGCCCGGGTTCGCCCTGCTCGGGGAGCCGGGGGAGTCCGCGGACGTCGTCCTGGAGCTCAAGTCCGTCGCGGACGTCGCGCTCGTCGGCTACCCGAGCGCCGGCAAGTCCAGCCTCGTCGCGGCGATGTCCGCCGCCCGGCCGAAGATCGCCGACTACCCGTTCACCACGCTCGTGCCGAACCTCGGCGTCGTGGAGGCCGGCGACGTCCGGTTCACG
>JBMOMI010000475.1:0-3141 GCA_049325235.1 Actinomycetota bacterium
CAGGAGGGGAAGGCAGCACGGCGAGAAGAAGGACACCAGACCGGCCAGCAGGGCCAGCAGCGCGGCCAGCAGCAGCGGCCCAGTCGTCACGATCTCGGTCACGCGCACCCGCTCCTCTCCGACGCCCGATAGTAGCCGCCGGAGCGGGACAGGACTTTCGACCTATACCCCCCTAGGGTATGGATGCAGAGGATGGCGGTGTCCAACCGGAACACTGATCGTGGGTGATGACATGAGCAGGACCACGCTGGACACCAGTGGCGGCGCCGCAACGCGCCGACTGGTGCTGACCCCGCCGGCGACCTCGCCGGCCCAGGCGGACGGGCTCCCGGCGAAGCTCGGCCGACTGCGCGGCGTCACGACGGCCGACCTGGACGCCGGCACGCTGGAGGTGGTCGTCGACCGTGACGAGGTCGTGGTCGACGACCTGCTCTCGGTGTTGGGGGCCGGCGGGATGCGGCCCGAGGTGCGCACGGTGACGGTCCCGAGTTCGCGGGTGCACTGCGAGAACTCGGCGGCGACGGTGGCCGAGGAGCTTCGCCGGCGGCCGGGCGTCGTCTCCGCCCAGGGCGACGCGGCGACCGGCACGGTGGAGGTGACGTTCGTCCCCGGCCTCGCGCAGGAGCAGGAGATCCGGCTGTGGGCCGAGGGCGAGGAGGTGCCGCCGGCGGAGTCTGGGACGTCCGAGGCGCCTGCCGGCGACAGCGCGCTGGGAGAGGCCGAGCGCGAGTACCGCAGGCTCATGCGCAAGTGGTGGTTCGGCGCGGCGGTCGGAGTCCCGACCATGGTGCTGAGCTACCCGTGGCTGTTCCCGGTGCTGCGTGACTGGTTCCCGCGCGGGAGCGACCAGATCCGCCTGCTGTGGGCCGTGATGGGGGTGGCGGCGCTCGCTGTGCTGGTCTACTCGGGCTCCCAGTTCTTCACCGGCGCATGGGGCGCGATCCGCCAGCGGCAGGCGAACATGCACACGCTGATCGCCACCGGCACCAGCATCGCGTGGGTGTACTCCACGGTCGCGGTGATCTGGCCGCAGATCTTCCCCGACGAGTCGATGACCGAGGTGTACTACGACGTCACGGTCGTGGTGGTCGCGCTCGTGGTGCTCGGCCTTGCCCTGGAGGTCAAGGCCCGGGGCCGCTCTTCGGAGGCGATCCGCAAGCTGATCGGCCTGCAGGCCAGGACGGCCCGGGTACTGCGCGACGGGCGGGAGCTCGACATCCCGGTGGACGAGGTGGTCGTCGGCGACCTCGTCGTCGTCCGGCCGGGCGAGAAGGTGCCGGTGGACGGCGAGGTCACCAACGGGTCCTCGGCGCTCGACGAGAGCATGATCACCGGGGAGTCGCTGCCGGTGGCCAAGGGACCGGGCGACGAGGTGATCGGGGCGACGATCAACACGACCGGCGCCTTCACCATGCGCGCCACCAAGGTCGGCTCGGACACCGCGCTGGCACAGATCGTCCGGCTGGTGCAGGACGCCCAGGCCAGCAAGGTGCCGGTGCAGCGGCTGGTCGACATGGTCTCCGGCTACTTCACACCGGCCGTGATGATCCTGGCCATCGTGGGCTTCGTCATCTGGTACGACTTCGGGCCGCAGCCCGCCGCCGCCTACGCGATCGTGGTCGCGGTCACCACGCTGATCATCGCCTGCCCGTGCGCGCTCGGGATGGCCACCCCGATGTCCTTGACGACCGGGGTCGGCAAGGGCGCCGAGCACGGCATCCTCATCCGCTCCGGTGACGCCTTGCAGGTGACGTCGAAGCTCGACGCCGTCGTGCTGGACAAGACCGGGACGATCACGTGGGGCAAGCCGGTGCTCACCGACGTCGTCCCGGCCGGTCTGGACGCCGAGGAGCTGCTCCGGCTCGCCGCCTCGGCCGACAAGGTCTCCGAGCACCCGCTGGCCGCGGCCATCGTGGCCGGAGCCGAGGAGCGGGGCCTGGCCCTGGCCGCGGTCGAGGACTTCGAGGCGGTGCCCGGCCACGGTGTGCGGGCGCGGCTGGAGGGGCAGACCGTGCTGGTCGGCAACCGGCGCCTGCTCGAGGGCGAGGGGATCGACACCGCCGCGCTCGCCGAGCACTGGCAGCGGCTGGCCGACGAGGGGAAGACCCCGGTGTACGTGGGCGCCGACGGCCGGGCCGCCGGCCTGGTGGCCGTCGCCGACACCGTCAAGCCGGACTCGGTCGCGGCGATCGCGCAGCTCAAGGCCCTCGGCCTGGAGGTCGCGATGCTGACCGGTGACAACGAGCGCACGGCACGGGCCATCGCCCGCCAAGTGGGCGTGGACCGGGTGCTCGCCGAGGTGCTGCCGCAGGACAAGTCGGCCGAGGTGCAGAAGCTCCAGCTGGAGGGCAAGAAGGTCGGGATGGTGGGCGACGGCATCAACGACGCCCCGGCCCTGACCCAGGCCGACGTGGGCTTCGCGATCGGCACGGGCACCGACGTGGCGATCGAGGCCGCCGACGTGACCTTGATCTCCGGGAGCCTGAACGGCGTGGTGACGGCGGTCCAGATCTCGAAGGCGACCATGCGCAACGTCTGGCAGAACCTGGCGGGTGCGTTCGGCTACAACATCCTCGGCCTGCCGATCGCCCTCGGCCTGCTGTACCCGTTCTTCGGGATCCTGCTGAGCCCGCTGCTGGCCGCGGCGGCGATGAGCTTCAGCTCCGTCACCGTCATCTCGAACGCCAACCGCCTCAAGCGGTTCACCCCCAAGGAGATCGCGTCATGAGCACCGACCAGATCGTCGTCACCGTCGTCGGAGCACTGCTCGTCGCCGGCATCGTCTGGTTCTTCTGGCTGAAGAAGGCGGCCGGGATCAAGGCGCCGCTGACGTCCAGCGGCTACCAGGAGGTCACGATCCTGGTGAAGGGCGGCTACACCCCCGGCACCATCCGGGTGGAGCGGGGGACGCCGGTGCGGCTGCTGTTCCGCCGGGAGGAGACCAGCCCCTGCTCCGAGCAGGTGGTCCTCGACGCCTTCGGCAAGAACGCCCATCTCCCGGAGGGGCAGCTGGTGCCGGTGGAGTTCCTGCCGAAGGAGCCGGGGGAGTACCCGTTCACCTGCGGCATGGGGATGCTGCGCGGCACCGTGGTCGTCGAGTGACCACGGGCGTGGACCGCGGGGACCGCCGGGCCGACGCCA
>JBMOMI010000476.1:0-3137 GCA_049325235.1 Actinomycetota bacterium
TGCGGGCGGCGCTGCTCGTCACCACCTACGTCGCGGCCCGCCAGGGGGACGTCGCCCTGGCGGCCCACCAGGTCGTGGCGACCGTGTGGACCTTCCTGGCCTTCGCCCTGGACGCCGTCGCAATCGCCGGGCAGGCCATCACCGGCCGCGCGCTAGGCGCGGGGGACGCCGCCGGCGCGCGGGCCGCGACCACCCGGATGCTGCAGTGGGGCGTCGGTTCCGGGGTGGTGCTCGGCGCCGGGCTGCTCGCCGCCTCGCCCTGGGTGGGCCAGCTGTTCACGCCCGACGCCGGCGTGCAGGCCGCGGTCGCGGCCGCGCTCGTGGTGGCGGCGCTGGCGCAGCCGCTGGCCGGCTGGGTCTTCGTCCTGGACGGCGTCCTCATCGGCGCCGGTGACGGGCGCTACCTGGCGGTGGCCGGGCTGCTCACGCTCGCCGCCTACGTGCCGTTCGCCCTCGCCGTCCTGGCGCTCGCACCCGGCGGACGGGCCGGGCTGGTGTGGCTGTGGGTCGCGTTCGGCGCCGGGTTCATGGCGGCCCGGGGGGTGACCCTCGGACTGCGCGCCCGGGGTGACGCCTGGCTGGTCACCGGCGCGAGCCGGTGACCAGCCGGTGGGCAGCCTGATCTCCCGGCGCCGAGTGTGGGTCTCCCGTGCGGCACGCCGGCGTGTCTACCCGGCAGAATCACACTCGCGGGGAGCCCGTGCCCGGACGCGACGCGCCAGGGCCGGCCCCCGCTCGGGAGCCGGGCCCTGGCGGACCTGCCGGCGTCAGGACGCCGCAACGACCTCCAGGTCGACCGTCGCCGCGACGTCCGGGTGCAGGCGGACCTGCACCGAGTGGGCGCCGAGGGACTTGATCGGCTGGTCGATCTCGACCTTGCGCCGGTCGATGTCGCGACCGACCTCGGCCTTGACGGCCTCGGCCACGTCGGACGGGGTGACCGCGCCGAACAGGCGGCCCGACTGGCCGGCCCGCACCTGCAGCCGCACGCGGCGGCTCTCCAGCGCCGACTTGATCGCCTGAGCCTCCTCGAGGCTGGCCACCTCACGGGCCTGCCGGGCCCGGCGGATGGCCTCGACCTGCTTCTCGCCGCCCTTGGTCCAGGCGGTGGCGAGGCCCCGGGGCAGCAGGTAGTTGCGGCCGTAGCCGTCCTTGACCTCGACGACGTCCCCGGGCGCTCCGAGCCCGGTGACCTCCTGGGTGAGGATGAGCTTCATCTGCGTCCCTTCCTCAGCGCGCCGAGCTCGAGTACGGCAGGAGCGCCATCTCGCGGGCGTTCTTCACGGCCTTCGCGATCTGCCGCTGCTGCTGCACCGAGACGCCGGTGACGCGACGGGCGCGGATCTTGCCGCGGTCGGAGATGAACTTCCGCAGCAGCGCGGTGTCCTTGTAGTCGATGTACTCGACACCCGCTGCAGTGAGCGGGTTCTGCTTCTTCTTCGGCTTGCGCACAGCCGGCTTGGCCATCGTGGTGCTCCTCCTTCGGGAGCCCGGGCCTGCTGTGGCGACCCGGGATGGAAGTGGTCAGGTGGTGGTACTGGTGCTCAGAACGGGGGTTCCTCGGCGTACGAGCCGCCGCCCCAGCCGCCGGAGCCGGAGGCCGCGCCGGAGGCCGAGCCGCCGGCCGGGCCGGTCGCCCACGGGTCGTCGGCCTGGCCGCCGAACCCGCCGGGCTGGCCGCCGCCCTGGCCGCCGAAGCCGCCGCCGCCGCGGGAGGTCTTGTTGACCTTCGCGGTGGCGTAGCGCAGCGACGGGCCGACCTCGTCGACCTGCAGCTCGTTGACGGTCCGCTTCTCGCCCTCCTTCGTCTCGAAGGAGCGCGAGACGAGGTTCCCGGTGACGATCACCCGGGACCCGCGGACAAGCGACTCGGCGACGTTCTCGGCCGCGTCGCGCCACACCGAGCAGCGCAGGAACAGCGTCTCGCCGTCCTTCCACTCGTTGGTCTGGCGGTCGAACGTGCGCGGGGTGGACGCCACGGTGAAGTTGGCGACCGCCGCACCCGACGGCGTGAACCGCAGCTCCGGGTCGTTGGTCAGGTTGCCGATCACGGTGATCTTGGTCTCGCCGGCCATGGGCTCTCCTCGTGCTGTGAACGTCCTGGCGTGGGGTCGCTGCCGTGACGCTAGCGACCGGGGCCGACAGGCGTCAGCGGACGTCCGGCCGGATGAGCTTGGTCCGCAGCACGGACTCGTTGAGGTTGAGCTGGCGGTCCAGCTCCTTCGCGAGCTCCGGCGTGGCGGTCATGTCGACCACCGCGTAGATGCCCTCGGACTTCTTGGCGATGTCGTAGGCCAGGCGACGGCGGCCCCAGATGTCGACGTTGTCGACGGTGCCACCACCGCTGCGCACCACGCCCAGGAACTTGTCGAGCGACGGGGCGACGGTGCGTTCCTCGAGCTCGGGGTCGAGGATGACCATCAGCTCGTATCGACGCATGCGGCTAACCCACCTCCTCTGGTCTCGGCGGTCACGGTCTCTCCGTGACAGGAGGGTCGTTGCGTGTGCTCACTCGCACGTCGGACGCCGGCTGACCGGCGTCCGAGGGTTCAGGGTACCCGCTCGGCGAGGTCGGGGACGACACGGCGGCGGCTGGGGGCGCCGGGGGGACTGGCGATCAGACGACATTGCTGTCGCCAGGACGACGCCGATGTCGCGTGATCGCCTTGTGGGGGCGGGAAAGCAGTCGATCAGTCGACATCGGGGTCCTCAGAGCGGCACCCTGCGTCACCTGATCACCCCGAGTAGATGATCAGGTGAAGCGGACGACGAGCGCGTCGGGCGCGCCCTCCAGGTCACCGGCCGCCGGGTCGTCCCGGCCGAGGCCGGCCGCGTCGAGGGGGCTGCGCACCGGGTCGCGCAGCGGATCGCGCGCCAGGCGCACCGCCTGGACGGCCAGCCAGCACATCGCGCCCAGCCGCACGACGAGCAGGACGGCGTAGGCCCAGGGAGCCATCCCCCGCTCCGGCACGCTCAGCCCGTACAGGTACAGCCAGGTGCCGGTCGCGTAGGCCACCTCCGCGCCGGCCCACACGAGGTGGTCGCGCCAGCGCGGCACCGCCAGCGCGGCGAACGGGAGCAACCACACCGACGCCTGCACCGGAACGGTGGGCGCCACCACGAACGCCGCGACCAGC
>JBMOMI010000477.1:0-702 GCA_049325235.1 Actinomycetota bacterium
CGTCGTCCTGCTCCTGGCCCTGGACGGTCCGGGGGCGCGGGCGAGGGTCGAGCACCACGCGCTGCTGCTCGCCGCGGTGGCCGGTGCCGTGGCGCTGGCCGCGGCCCGGGACCTCGCCAGCCTCGTGATCGCGCTGGAGACCGCGTCGCTGCCGGTGGTCGCACTGATCGCCCTGCGCCGCGACGCCCGCGGCGCCGAGGCGGCCCTGAAGCTGCTGCTCGTCGCGGTCGCCTCCCTCGGCGTGCTCCTGCTCGGGGTGGCGCTCGTGTACGCCGGCGCCGGCACGCTGCACCTGGCCGGGCTGTCGCTGCTCGACCCGGACGGCGCCCGGCGTGCGCTGCTGCTGCTCGGGCTCGCCCTCGTGGTCGCCGGAGCGGCGTTCAAGCTGTCGGCGATGCCGTTCGGCTGGTGGACCCCGGACGTCTACGCCGGTTCGCCGCCGCCGGTCGCGGCGTTCCTGTCGACGGTGTCCAAGGCGGCGGCGACGGCCTTCGTGGTCGTCGTGCTGGTCGTCGGCGCCCCGCTGCTGGTGGCCGACTGGACGACGCTGGTCGCCGTCCTGGCCCTCACCACGATGACGGTCGGCAACCTCGTCGCGCTGCGGCAGCGGGTGGCGGTGCGGCTGCTCGCGTGGTCGACCGTCGCGCAGGCCGGCTGGGTGCTGCTGCCGCTCGCCGGGGCCGGGGCCGGGCTGCCGGCCGC
>JBMOMI010000477.1:712-3135 GCA_049325235.1 Actinomycetota bacterium
GCCGCGGCCCGGGCGTCGGTCGGCTACCTGCTGGCCTACGCGGTCGCCTCGCTCGCCGCGTTCGTCGTCGTCGTGCTCGTCGCCCGGCACCACGTGGACGGCGAGCGGCACCTGCTCGAGGCGCACCGCGGGCTGGTGCGCCGCGAGCCCGTCGCCGCCGTCGCCCTGGCGTTCGCCCTGGCGAACCTGGCCGGCCTGCCGCCGGGCGTCATGGGGCTCGTCGCCAAGGTGGTCGCGCTGGGGCCGGTGGTCGACGCGCGGTCCTGGCTGGTCGCCGTCCTGGCTGCCGCGAACGTGGCGCTCGGCCTGGCCTACTACCTGCGCTGGGGGGCGCTGCTGCTCGCCCGGGACGACGCGGGGCGGGCGCCGCGCGTGCCTCACCTGACGTGGGACGTCACGCCGGCCGAGGGCCTGGCGCTCGGCGTCTCGGCGGGCGGCTGCGTCGTCCTGTCGGTGCTGCCGGCGCTGGTCGCGGCGCCGTTCGGTGGCCTGCTCGGCTGAGCTCGGGAACGCTGGGTGACGAACCGGCGTTGAGTCGGGCAGACGCACACCTGAACAGGAGGACGGACCGCACGATGGTGGGCCACCGGCACTTCAACGGGCTGAAGACGGCGATGCTCTTCGGGCTCCTCGGAGCCGTCGTCCTGGGCGCGAGCTGGTTGCTGTTCGGAGGCGACGCGCAGGCCCTCACGATCGGCCTGCTGCTGGCGCTGGGGATGAACGCGATCGCCTACTGGAAGAGCGACACGATCGCGCTGCGCGCCATGCGGGCTCGCCCGGTGAGCGAGGCCGAGCAGCCGGAGCTGTACGCGATCGTGCGCGAGCTGTCCACGGCGGCGCAGCAGCCGATGCCGCGGCTGTACGTGTCCCCGACGATGGCGCCGAACGCGTTCGCGACCGGACGAAACCCCCGGAAGGCGGCGGTCGCGGTGACGGAGGGGATCCTGCAGATCCTGGACCGGCGGGAGCTGCGCGGCGTGCTGGGTCACGAGCTGATGCACGTGTACAACCGCGACATCCTCACGTCGTCGATCGCCGCGGCGATGTCGAGCGTGATCACGTACCTGGCGTACATCGCGCTGTTCTTCGGCGGCGGAGACCGCGAGCGCGGCGGCGGCAACCCGCTGGCCGCGATGCTCATGCTCTTCCTCGGCCCGCTCGCCGCCGGCCTGGTGCAGATGGCGATCAGCCGGACCCGCGAGTACGACGCCGACGAGGACGGCGCGCGCCTCACCGGCGACCCGCTGGCGCTGGCGTCGGCGCTGCGCAAGCTGGAGATGGGCACGCGCCAGCTGCCGCTGCCGCCCGAGCGCGACCTCGTCAGCTCCAGCCACCTGATGATCGCCAACCCGTTCCGCGGCGAGGGGGTCGCGAGGCTGTTCTCGACCCACCCCCCGATGGCCGAGCGGATCGCCCGGCTCGAGGCGATGGCCGGCTACCCCCGCTGACCGCAATAACCGGGCTTCTTGCGCAGAATCGAGGCCTCTGAGCGCAACAAGCCTGGTTATTGCGGGTCAGCGGTAGTTGGTGAACTGGACGGCGAAGTCGAGGTCGGCGCCCTTGAGCAGCGCGATCACGGCCTGCAGGTCGTCGCGGCTCTTGCTCGACACCCTCACCTCGTCGCCGGTCACCTGCGTCTTGACGCCCTTGGGGCCCTCGTCGCGCACCAGCTTGGTGACCTTCTTGGCGTTCTCCTGCGACAGGCCCTCCTCGAGGGCGGCCTCGATGCGGTACTCCTTGCCGGACGCCTTCGGCTCCCCGGCGTCCAGTGCCTTGAGGGACACACCTCGCTTGATCAGCTTCGTCTGGAACACGTCGAGCACCGCCTTCACGCGGTCCTCGCTGTTCGCGGCCATCCGGATGCCGTCGCCGCTCCAGGCGATGGACGCGTCGGTGCCCTTGAAGTCGTAGCGCTGGGCGATCTCCTTCGCGGCCTGGTTGAGGGCGTTGTCCACCTCCTGCCGGTCGACCTTGCTGACGACGTCGAACGACGACTCGCTGGCCACGCCGGTCCTCCCTGTACTCGGGTGTGGGTCGGGCTTGCTATCCTTCCTCACCGCTGCGGCGACGACCGCGGCGACCCCGGCAGGTTGCCCGAGCGGCCAAAGGGAGCTGACTGTAAATCAGCCGGCACAGCCTTCGCAGGTTCGAATCCTGCACCTGCCACACCGACGAGGGGCGCCCGCACCGGGCGCCCCTCGCGCGTTCCCGGCTCTGCCAGGGTGGGACCGTGCCCGCCCGCCTCGCCGCCGCCGTCGCCGTCGTGTCCGGCGCCGCCGTCCTCGTCGTCGAGATCCTCGTCGTGCGCCTGGTGGCGCCCTCCGTCGGGTTGACCCTCGAGGCCTACACGGCCGCGATCGCGGCGGCGCTCGCCGGCATCGCGCTCGGTGCCCGGCTCGGTGGCGCGGCCGCCGACCGGGTCC
>JBMOMI010000478.1:0-3130 GCA_049325235.1 Actinomycetota bacterium
CGCCAGGAAGCGGCAGGTCGCCGCGGCGATCTGCCCGGCCAGAGTGCACAACTCGGCCTCGACCCGTTCGAGCGGAACCGTTCGGTCGGCCAGCGCCACCATCTCTCCTCCTCGTCGTCGAACAACCGTTCGACACGCTAGCCAGGCCGTCCGACAATGCGGTCCCGCGGAACCGCCTTGATCCGATCTTGAGGTTCGCCCAACAGCGACTTGAGACCCGCGCCCGACAGTGGAGGCGTTCAGAGGAAGCAGCGGCGGAAGGAGCCGACGATGATGGGTTACGGATGGGGCATGGGGGCCGGTGGCTGGATCGCCATGACGATCTTCTGGGTGGCGCTCCTGGCGCTGATCGTCTGGGCCGTCGTCCGGGTGTTCCCGAGCGGGAGCTCGCGAGACGCCGGGCCGCGACCGGAGACACCCGAAGAGATGCTCGACCGCCGGTTCGCGGCGGGTGAGCTCGACGCGCAGACCTACCAGGAGATGCGGACGACGCTCGCCTCCACCCGCACGACGCGCAGGTGACCCCCGATGACGCGGCGGCTGAGCGGACTGCTGGTGCCGGTGCTGGCGCTGGTCGCCATGGTGCTGTCCGGCGCGTGGCTGGTGCTGCAGGACCGTGACGACGGCTGGTTCCGCGGGGGCCCGGGGACGGGCGGCTACGGAACGATGGGCGGCCCGGGCATGATGGGCGGCTCGGGCATGATGGGCGGCTCGGGCATGATGGGCGGAGCCTGGTTCGGCGCCGGCTCGGGCCCGGTGGACAGCCTGTCGGAGGCCGAGGACCGGGCCGCCCGCTTCGGCGAGGCCCTCGGCGGGGACCTCCGCGTCGGTGAGGTGATGCGGTTCGACAACCACTACTACGCCGAGCTGGAGGAGCCGGACGGCACCAACGTCACCGAGGTGCTCGTCGACCCGTCCACCGGCGCCGTTCAGGTCGAGTTCGGTCCGGCGATGATGTGGAACACCCGCCTGGGGATGATGGCGGCCGGGTCCGGGGAGCCGCGGCTGTCCGCGGAGGAGGCCAGCGAGGTCGCGCGTCGCCAGCTCGACGAAGGGACGACGCTCGGTCCGGCCGAGGCGTTCCCCGGCTACTACACGATGCACACGCTCCGGGACGGGGAGGTCGAGGGCATGCTCTCCGTGCACGCGGTCACCGGCGCCGTGTGGGAGCACACGTGGCACGGCCGGTTCGTCGAGATGTCGGAGGGCGGATGACGCGGGTCCTCGTCGTCGAGGACGAGCCGCCGATCGTGCGGGTCCTGGTCGGCTACCTCGAGCGGGAGGGCTTCGACGTCACGGTGGCCGGGGACGGCGAGACCGCGGTCGAGGCTGCGCGCCAGCAACGGCCCGACGTCGTCGTCCTCGACCTCATGCTCCCCGGCATCGACGGGCTGGAGGTCTGCCGCCGGATCCGCACGTTCTCCGACGCCTACGTGCTCATGCTCACCGCCCGCACCGAGGAGGTCGACCGGGTGGTCGGCCTGTCCGTCGGCGCGGACGACTACCTCGGCAAGCCGTTCTCACCGCGCGAGCTCGTCGCCCGCGTGCGGGCGATGCTGCGCCGTCCGCGCGCCGACGCCGCCGCGCCCGTCGAGCCCGTGCGCCGCTTCGGGGACCTGGTGATCGACCCGGCCAGCCGGGAGGCCTCGCTCGCCGGGCGGGCCGTGGAGCTGACCCGCACCGAGTTCGACCTGCTCGACGCGCTCTCCGCGCGCCCGCGTCAGGTGGTCACCCGCGAGCAGCTGTTCGAGCGAGTCTGGGGTGGGCAGTGGTTCGGCGACCCGCACGTCGTCGACGTCCACGTCGCGAACCTGCGGCGCAAGCTCGGGGACGACGCGCAGTCGCCGCGCTACATCCGCACCGTCCGCGGTGTGGGCTACCGGATGGGTGCCGGCTCGTGAGCCGACCGCGCCGGGCCGTCGGGCTGAGCCCGCGTCTGTTCCTGGCCCAGGGACTGGTCATCGTCGCCGGCGCCGTGACGCTGCTCGTGGTGGCGCTGCTCCTGGCGCCCGGTCTGTTCGCCGAGCACCTCACTCGCAGCGGCGTCCCGATCTCGGGTGAGGTCCGGCAGCACCTCGACGAGGCGTTCGCCGGCGCGACGCTCACCTCACTGGCGGTCGCGGTGTCGGCCGCGCTCGTCACCGCGCTGGCGGCGAGCTGGTTCGTCGCGCGCCGCGTGGTGCGGCCACTGCGGACGATGGCGGACGCGGCCGAGCGCATCGCCGGCGGCGACTACTCCGCCCGCGTCGGCGGTCAGGGCGCCGGCGCCGAGCTCGACTCGCTCGCCCGGGCGCTCGACCGGATGGCCCGCGAGCTCGCCGCCACCGAGCGCACCCGTGCCGAGATGCTGCGGGACGTCGCGCACGAGCTGCGCACCCCGCTCACCACGATGCGGGGCCACGTCGAGGCCCTCGCCGACGGTGTGCTGACCGCGGACGGCGAGACCCTGCAGACCATGCAGGAGGGCCTGTCGCGCATGCAGCGCCTCGTCGACGACCTGGCCACGGTGTCCCGCGCCGAGGAGCGGCGGCTGGACCTGACGCTGTCGCCGGCCGACCCCGCCGAGCTCGTCGCGGCGGCCGTGGGCGCCGCGGCGCGGAGCTTCGCCGCGGCCGGGGTGGAGCTGCGCTCGCACGCGGAACGGGGTCTGCCGTGCGTCGCGGTCGACGCCGACCGCATCCACCAGGTGCTCGCCAACCTGCTCGACAACGCCGTGCGTCACACGCCCGCCGGCGGTGTCGTGACCGTGACCGCGCGCAGCGGTCCGGGCGGAGTGGAGCTGGAGGTGCAGGACACCGGGGTCGGCATCGCAGCCGAGCACCTGCCCCGCGTCTTCGAGCGCTTCTACCGCGTGGACGCCGGCCGGACCAGGCAGCAGGGGGGCAGCGGCATCGGGCTGGCCATCGCCCGCGCTCTCACCGAGGTGCACGGCGGCTCCATTCGGGCCGACAGCCCGGGCCCGGGGGGCGGCTCGAGCTTCACCGTCACCCTGCCGGCTACAGCGCCAGCCCCACCACGAGCATCGCGAGGACGACCAGGGCCACGCCGCCCCACACCATGAGGTCGGCGCCGGAGCGCACGAGCAGCCCCACCTCCCGCCCGAAGCGACCCGACCCGAGCGCCCCCTGCG
>JBMOMI010000479.1:0-3121 GCA_049325235.1 Actinomycetota bacterium
CCGAGGCGCTGCACGCGTGGGAGGCCGACCACCTCGTCGCGGCGATCGCCGAGCGCCCGCCCGTGGTCGTGGCCGCTGCCGCCAGCACGATCGAGGTGGAGCGTTGCCGCGATGCCATGGACGACGCCTTCGTGCTCTGGCTCGACGCCGCTCCGGAGGTGCTGGCCGAGCGCTTCGCCAGCAGCGCCTACCGTCCCCGGTTCGGCAAGGACCCGCTCGATCTGCTCCGCGGTCAGGACCCGGTGCGGCGCCCGCTGTTCAGCCAGGTGGCCGACGTCGTCCTGGACGCCGCCGCGCCCCTGGGCGACGTCCGCCGGCAGGCCCTGCGCGCGGTGGGCGCGACAGTGGGGAGCGCCTGATGCGCGCCGTGGTCACCACCACGTTCGGTCAGCTGTCGCGTGTCACCGAGGTGCCGGACCCGGTCGCCGCCCGGCACGGCGTCGTCGTCCGGGTCGAGGCGACCGGGATCTGCCGCAGCGACTGGCACGCCTGGCAGGGGCACGACCCCGACGTGGCACTGCCGCACGTCGGCGGGCACGAGCTCGCCGGCACGGTCGCGCAGGTCGGGGCCGACGTCCGGCGGTGGTCGCCGGGCCAGCGCGTCACCGTGCCGTTCGTGTGCGCGTGCGGGTCGTGCCAGGTGTGCCGCGACGGCGACGCCCAGGTGTGTCCCCACCAGACGCAGCCGGGGTTCACCGGCTGGGGGTCGTTCGCCGAGCTCGTGGCGCTGGACCACGCCGACGTGAACCTGGTGCCGCTGCCGGACGACGTCGACAGCGCTGTGGCCGCCGGGCTCGGCTGCCGGGTGGCGACCGCCTACCGGGCGCTGGTCGGCCGGGCGCACCTGCAGCCGGGGGAGTGGCTCTCGGTGCACGGCTGCGGTGGGGTCGGGCTCGCCACGGTCGCGATCGCCGCGGCGCTCGGCGCCCGCGTCGTGGCCGTCGACGTCTCGGCGCACGCGCTGGTCGTGGCGAGGGACCTCGGCGCCGAGGTGACGATCGACGCGACGGCCACGCGGGACGTGCCCGCCGCGGTCACCGAGGCCACCGGCGGCGGGGCGCACGTGGCCGTCGACGCGCTCGGTTCGGGTGCCACGTGCGCCGACTCGGTGCTCAGCCTGCGCCGCCGGGGTCGTCAGGTGCAGGTCGGCCTGCTGCCGGCCGCGACCGGGCACCCGCAGGTGCCGATGGAACGGGTGATCGCCTACGAGCTCGACCTCCTGGGCAGCCACGGGATGGCGGCCGCCGACTACCCGGGGCTACTCGAGCTCGTCGCCTCCGGACGGCTGCCGGCCGCAGCGCTGGTACGCCGCAGGATCACCCTGGACGACGTCCCGCAGGCCCTCGCCGACCTCGGCGCCGGGCGACTGGGGCCCGGGATCACGGTGGCCCTGCCGTGAGCGCCGGCCGGCCCGAGCGCCCGGGCGCCCAGGAGTGGGTGCCCGAGGACGCCGACGTCCAGGCACTCCGCGAGGCCGCGAAGCAGTGCCGCGGGTGCGAGCTGTGGGAGGCGGCCACCCAGGTCGTCTTCTCCGCCGGCAACGACAGCGGGCGCATCGCGCTCGTCGGTGAGCAGCCCGGAGACAGCGAGGACCGCACCGGCATCCCGTTCGTCGGGCCAGCGGGCCGGCTGCTGCAGGACGCCCTCGACTCCGCCGGCGTCGACCGGTCGCAGGTCTACGTCACCAACGCTGTCAAGCACTTTCGGTACACGCCGCGGGGAAAGCGCCGCATCCATGCCACGCCGGAGGCGGCTCACATCGCCGCGTGCCGGCCGTGGCTGGCCGCCGAGCTCCGGCTGGTCGACCCGGACGTCGTCGTGTGCCTGGGCGCCACCGCGACCCGGGCGCTGCTCGGCGCCGACGTCCGCGTGATGCGTGACCGCGGGCGCCCGATCACTCGCGAGACGTCGCTGGGGGAGCGGACTTTCGTCGTCACCGTGCACCCGTCGTCCGTGCTGCGCGGGCCCGTGGAGCAGCGGGACGCCGCGTTCGCCGCGCTCGTGGCCGACTTGCGGGTGGTGGCCGAGGTGGCAGTCTCGGGCCCGTGACCATCGAGATCCCCCGCCCCGGCGGCGGTGACGTCGTCGACCTCGTCCTGGAGGACCACCGGCTGTTCGAGGACCTGCTGCGCCGCCTGCGCGACGAGACGTCGGACCGGGAGGCGCTGCGGTCGGCGCTCGCCGACGTGCTGGTCGCGCACGCCGAGGCCGAGGAGCAGCACGTGTACCCGTCGCTGGTCCGCCGGGACGCGATCGACGACTCCGACGCCGAGCACAGCGAGCGCGAGCACGACGAGGGGCACGAGGCCTTGCTCGGCCTGCTGGAGGTGGACGACGTCGGCTCCGAGGACTTCGGGGAGGCGCTCGAGGAGCTCACCAAGGCGCTGGCGCACCACCTCGACGAGGAGGAGCGCGACATCCTCAACCCGGCCCGCACCGACGTGCCGGACGCCACCCGCGCCGAGCTCGGCCAGCGGTTCGCCGCGGAACGGGCGGCCCAGCTCGACGCCGGGTGCGGCGACATCGACAACGTCCGGCGGCTCGTCGAGCGCGGGCACCGCCGCGCCGGCGGCTGACCCGCGTGCGCGTCGTCGTCGCGGGGGCCCACGGGCAGGTCGCCCGGCGCCTGGTGCGGCTGCTCGCCGGCCGGGGGGACGACGTCCTCGGGCTCGTCCGCAACCCCGACCACGTGCTGGACGTCGTCGCCGACGGCGGCCGCGGAGTAGTCGTCGACCTGGAGGCCGCCTCGGTCGAGGAGGTCTCCTGGGCCGTCGCGGACGCCGACGCCGTGGTGTTCGCCGCCGGGGCCGGTCCGGGCAGCGGCGCGGCCCGCAAGGACACCGTCGACCGCGGCGGTGCCGTGCTGCTCGCGGACGCCGCCGAGCGCGCCGGCGTGCGCCGCTACGTGATGATCTCCTCGATGGGGGTGGAGCGGGTGCGGGAACCGTCGGCACCCGAGCCGGCCGGCCCGGAGGAGGTCTTCCTGGCGTACCTGCGTGCCAAGCTCGCCGCCGAGGACGACCTGCGCTCCCGGGACCTCGACTGGACGATCCTGCGCCCCGGCCGCCTGACCGACGACCCCGGCACCGGCGACGTCCGCCTGGAGGCCAGCGTGCCCTAC
>JBMOMI010000480.1:0-3107 GCA_049325235.1 Actinomycetota bacterium
TAGCAGCTCGCTCTTGCGCATCCGGGCGGTGCCGCGGACGCCGAGCTCGGACGCCAGCGCCTGCAGCTGCGGCAGCCGCAGCGTCGACAGGCTGGGACGTCGGGCAGGCGCGCTCTCGACGGTCTCGGTGGTGTCTGTCACGAAGGACCCTTCCCCCTCGTCGGCGGCTCGTCAGATGAGCCGCGGGTGTCCGGCCAGATCGCCGGGTCGGTGGATATGCCACGCTCACGTCGCCGGGGGGACGACGTGAACCGCGTGACGGGGGTGCACTGGGGCCGGCGGCCGAGATCGTGGAATCCCGGGCCTGGCAGGCCCCGGGTGCTCGATCACTGTAACACCGCCGCGCGGGCAGCACTTCCCGGCTCCCCACATCCGCCTGCGCGTGTCGTCACGACGGCGCCCGCGGCGTCGATCCCGGGCCGCAGCACCTGCCATCCCGCGGCCAGCCGTTCGACGTCCCCCACCCGGTCCCCGACGGTCAGGACGAGCACGCTCGGGCCGGCGCCCGACACGGTCGCCGCCAGGCCCGCGTCGCGCAGCCGCCGGACGAGCGCGAGCGTGCCGGGCATCGCCGGCTCCCGCTGGTTCTGGTGGAGCCGGTCCGCGGTCGCGTCGAGCAGCAGGTGAGGCGAGCGCGTCATCGCCTCGACCAGCAGGGCCGCCCGGCCCGCGGTGAACGCGGCGTCCCCGTGGGAGACGCTCTCCGGCAGCATCGCGCGGGCCCGCGCGGTCGGCAGCTCCTCGGCCGGCACGCAGACCACGGCGTCGACGTCCGGGTGGACCTCCAGCCGCACCGCCCTCCAGCGTCCCCGGTCGTCGCGCCAGCCCAGCGTCATCCCGCCCAGGACCGAGGCGGCGGCGTTGTCCGGGTGGCCCTCCAGGTCCGAGGCGAGGTGGACGACGTCCCGCTGGTCGAGCGTGCCCGGCGGCAGCAGGGCGGCCGCGGCCACGACGCCGGTGACGACGGCGGTGGCCGACGAGCCGAGCCCCCGTCCGTGCGGGACGGCGTTGCGGCACACCAGGTCCAGCGCGACCCGCTCGGTCACGCCGCCCCGGGCCAGCGCGGTGCGCAGCGCCCGCACGACGAGGTGGTCCTCACCGGCGCCCACCGCACCGGCGCCCTCGCCGGCGACCCGCACGTGCGCCGGTCCCGGGCCCTGCCCGACCGTGACCTCGACCTCGTCGTGCAGGCCGAGCGCCAGGCCCACCGCGTCGAAGCCCGGGCCGAGGTTGGCGCTGGAGGCCGGCACCCGGACCGCGACCGACCGTGCGGCGATCGCGGTCACCGCAGCCCCAGCGCGGCAGCGGCGGACACGGCGTCCACGCTGACCCGCACCGGCCGCACCTCGCCGCCGTCCGCCGAGCGCAGGGCCCACTGCGGGTCCTTCAGCCCGTGGCCGGTGACGGTGACGACCACCTGCTGGCCGGCGTCCAGCTCGCCGGCGGCGTGCCGGGCGAGCAAGCCTGCGACCCCGGCCGCCGACGCGGGCTCGACGAAGACGCCCTCCTGCGCCGAGAGCAACCGGTGCGCGTCGAGGATCTGCTCGTCGGTGACCGCCTCGATCACCCCGCCGGACTCCTGCCGCGCGGCGAGCGCCTGCTGCCACGAGGCGGGGTTGCCGATCCGGATCGCGGTGGCGACGGTCTCCGGGTGGTCCACCGGGTGCCCCCGGACGATCGGCGCGGCACCGGCGGCCTGGAACCCCCACATCCGGGGACGCCGCGTCGCCGGACCGTCGTCGGCGTACTCGGTGTAGCCCTTCCAGTACGCGGTGATGTTGCCGGCGTTGCCGACCGGCAGGCAGTGGACGTCGGGCGCGTCGCCGAGCGCGTCGACGACCTCGAACGCGGCCGTCTTCTGGCCCTCGATCCGGAAGGGGTTGACCGAGTTGACGAGCTCGACCGGGTACGCCTCGGAGAGCTTGCGCGCCAGCGTCAGGCAGTCGTCGAAGTTGCCGTCGACCTGCAGCAGCGTCGCGCCGTGGGCGATGGCCTGGCTCAGCTTCCCCAGCGCGATCTTGCCGTCCGGCACGAGCACGCCGCAGGTCATCCCGGCCGCGGTCGCGTAGGCCGCGGCCGACGCGCTCGTGTTGCCGGTGCTGGCGCACAGCACCGCCTTCGCGCCCGCCTCCGCCGCCTTGGAGATCGCGGTCGTCATCCCGCGGTCCTTGAACGAGCCGGTCGGGTTGCAGCCCTCGACCTTCAGCCACACGTCGCAGCCGGTCAGCTCCGACAGGTGACGGGCGCGGACCAGCGGCGTGCCGCCCTCGCCGAGCGTGACGACCGGCGTCCGCTCGCCGACCGGCAGGCGGTCGCGGTACTCCTCGATGACCCCACGCCACAGGTGTGCCACGGCGCTCCCCTCAGTCCGCCATCACGCGCAGCACGGACGCCACTGCCTCGACCACGTCGAGGCGCGCCAGGGCGTCGACGGTGGCGGCGAGCGCGGCGTCCGGCGCCGTGTGGGTGACCACCGTGAGCGCGGCGCGGCCGCTGTCGCCCCCGATGAGCGTCTGCTGGACGGTCTCGATCGAGACGCCGTGCTCGGCGAACACGTGCGCCACCTGCGCGAGCACGCCCGGCCGGTCGTCGACGTCCAGCCGGATGTGGTACCTGGTCGGCACCTCACCCATGGCCCGCGTGGGCAGGTCGGCGTAGCGCGACTCGCGCGGCCCGTGACCGCCGTCCACCCGGTGGCGGGCCGCCGAGACCAGGTCGCCGAGGACGGCGCTCGCGGTCGGGGCGCCGCCGGCGCCCTGGCCGTAGAACATCAGCGGGCCGGCGGCCTCGGCCTCGACGAAGACGGCGTTGTAGGCGCCGCGGACGGCGGCCAGCGGGTGGCTGCGCGGGATCATCGTCGGGTGCACGCGGACGGACACGCCCTCGTCGCCGTCCGCGCCGGTCGTCCGCTCGCAGATCGCGAGGAGCTTGACGACGCTGTCGGAGCCGCGCGCCGCGGCGACGTCCGCGGCCGAGACCTCGGTGATGCCCTCGCGGTGCACGCTCGCCAGCGGGACGCGGGTGTGGAAGGCCAGGCTCGCGAGGATCGCGGCCTTGGCGGCGGCGTCGAAGCCCTCGACGTCCGCGGTCGGGTCCGCCTCGGCGTA
>JBMOMI010000481.1:0-3102 GCA_049325235.1 Actinomycetota bacterium
GGTCGTGGTCGCTGCGGCGGCCACGACCTCGGACGTTGTTGGCCTTGGTCAGCCGCCGAGCTCGCGCAGGAACCGCTCGACGTCCTCGGCCAGCTCGTCCGCGGTGGGGATCTCCTCGGGTGGCAGTGACGGCCCGCCCAGCCCGGGCCCGGACAGCGCCCGGCCGGCCGCCACGGCGTCGTACTGCCGCTCCAGACCGCGGACCGCCTCGAGCGTCTCCGGCGAGCCGGCGATCTGCTCGTCGATCTGCGCCAGCACCGCGGCTCCGGCGTCCCGGAGCGCCTGCACCGGCAGCTCCACGTCGAGCGTCTCCGACAGCGCCTCCAGCAGCGCGACAGCCGCCGGCGGGAACTCGGCCGCGGCCAGGTAGTGCGGCACGTGCGCGGTGAACCCCATCGCCGGGTGCCCCGCCTCACCGAGGCGCAGCTCCAGCAGCGCGCCGACGTGGCCGGGGACGTCGACGTCGCCGACCCAACGGGGCCGGCCGGCGATGAGCTCCCGGTCGCTGGCGTGGGGCGTCAGCCCGATCGGCCGGGTGTGCGGCGCGGCCCACGGGATGCCGTGCAGGCCGACGACGAGCCGGACGCCGAGGCGCTCGACGAGCAGGCGCACCGCGGCGACGAAGCGCTCCCACTGCGCGTCCGGCTCGGGGCCGGTGAGCAGGTACAGCACCGAGGAGTCCGGCAGGCGGAGCTCGTGGACGACGATCTCGGGCATCTGGACGGCGGTGAACCGGTCGGCGGAGAACGTCATCCGCGGCCGCCGGGCGCGGTAGTCGACGAGCTGGTCGGCGTCGAACCGGGCGACCACCCGGCTCGGCAGCTCGGCCAGCAGGTGACCGGTCGCCAGGGCCGCCGCGGCCCCGGCGTCGACGAAGCCGTCGAGCGCGTGCACGAGCACGGGGTCGGCCGGAACCTGGTCCGGCGTGCGCACGGACGGGTCACCCACGAGCTCGAAGAGATCCTGCGGGGGAAGCATGCTCCTGCCAACGCCGGGCAGGCACCGCTGTCATCCCGTGTCATCCCGCCGCGTTGACCGTGCTGGCCAGCGCAACTAGGGTTCCGTTACCCGAAGCAGGGATTCCGTATCGCGAAAACGACTGTCGCCCACCGGAAGGCAGGAGATGACCGTGCAGGCCCCCGACGGCGTCCAGATCACCGGCCCCCGGCTCGACCGCGCCGAGGAGGTGCTCACCCCGCGGGCCCTCGAGCTCGTCGCCCTGCTGCACCGGGAGCTCGGCGGCCGCCGCCGGGAGCTGCTCGAGGCCCGCCGCCGCCGGATGGCGGACCTCGCCGACGGAGGAACGCTGGACTTCCTCGAGGAGACCCGGCACATCCGGGACGACGACAGCTGGCGGGTCGCCGACCCCGCGCCCGGACTGGTGGACCGGAGGGTCGAGATCACCGGCCCGACCGACCGCAAGATGACGATCAACGCCCTCAACAGCGGCGCGAAGGTCTGGCTGGCGGACCACGAGGACGCGAACACCCCGCTGTGGGAGAACGTGGTCGGGGGCCAGCTCAACCTGCTCGATGCGGTCACCCGGCGGATCGACTTCACCAGCCCCGAGGGCAAGACGTACGCGCTGCGGCCGGACGACGAGCTGGCGACGATCGTCGTCCGCCCGCGCGGGTGGCACCTGCCGGAGAAGCACGTCCTCGTGGACGGCGAGCAGACCTCCGGCAGCCTCGTCGACTTCGCGCTCTACCTGGCGGCCTGCGGGCAGAAGCAGATCGACCGCGGCCTCGGCCCGTACTTCTACCTGCCGAAGATGGAGAGCCACCTCGAGGCGCGCCTCTGGAACGACGCGTTCAACCTCGCGCAGGACTTCCTCGGCATCCCCCGCGGGACCATCCGCGCGACCGTGCTCATCGAGACCTATCCGGCCGCCTTCGAGATGGAGGAGATCCTCTACGAGCTGCGGGAGCACTCCGCCGGGCTCAACGCCGGCCGCTGGGACTACATGTTCAGCGTCATCAAGTGCTTCCGCACGCGGGGCAAGGAGTTCCTGCTGCCGGACCGCAACTCGGTGACGATGACGGTGCCGTTCATGCGCGCCTACACCGAGCTGCTCGTCCGCACGTGCCACAAGCGCGGGGCCCATGCCATCGGCGGCATGGCGGCGTTCATCCCGAGCCGGGACCCCGAGGTCAACGAGGCCGCGTTCGCCAAGGTGCGCGACGACAAGACCCGCGAGGCACGCGACGGGTTCGACGGCTCGTGGGTCGCCCACCCGGGAATGGTGGAGCTCTGCAAGGAGGTCTTCACCGAGGTCCTCGGCGACCGCCCTCACCAGATCGCCAAGAAGCGCGAGGACGTGCAGGTCACCGCCGAGCAGCTGCTCGACGTCGCCTCCACCCCCGGCCAGGTGACCGAGGCCGGCCTGCGCAACAACGTCAGTGTCGGCATCCAGTACCTGCACACCTGGCTGAAGGGCACCGGCGCCGTCGGCATCTTCAACCTCATGGAGGACGCCGCGACCGCCGAGATCGCCAGGTCCCAGGTGTGGCAGTGGCTGCACAACGACGTCACCCTCGACGACACCGGCGAGAAGGTGACGCGGGAGCTGGTGGACCGGATCGTCGCCGAGGAGCTCGCGAAGCTGCCCGGCGACCCCGCCGAGTACGCAGCGGCGCGCGACACGTTCCTCGAGGTGGCGGTTGCGGATGACTTCGCCGACTTCCTCACCCTCCCTGCGTACGAGCGGATGCCCTGAGGCGCAACGCATGTCGGGGCTGCAGCGCGTGACGACCGAGCTCCTGGCGAGGCTCGGCGAGCGGCAGGTGGTCACCGACCGCCAGGAGCTGCGCACCTACGAGTGCGACGGGCTCGCCCACTACAAGGTGGTGCCGGGTCTCGTCGTCCTCGCCCGGTCGGCGTCCGACGTCCAGGCGGTGGTGCGCGCGTGCGCGCGGCACGGCGTCCCGTTCGTCGCGCGCGGGTCGGGCACCGGCCTGTCGGGCGGCGCGCTGCCGCACGCCGAGGGAGTGCTCGTCGTTCTCTCGCAGATGCGCGAGATCCTCGACGTGGACGTCGAGGCGCAGCGCGCGGTCGTCGAGCCGGGGGTCATCAACCTCCAGCTGACCCGCGTCATGACCCCCC
>JBMOMI010000482.1:0-3100 GCA_049325235.1 Actinomycetota bacterium
GGCCTCGGCCGCCAGGGCGCGGGCCCGCCGCCGGGCGTCGCGCAGGGCCACCTCGCCGTCGGTGGTGAGGATCCGCTCGCCCTCGCGCACCCGCGGGACGGCGACGAGCGCCAGCACCGCCAGGGCGAGACCCAGCGAGACGAGCATTCCGACGAGGACGGTGGCCACGTCCCTACGGTGCCGCACGGCGGCGGCGGGGCAAAACCGGACCGCCGGGGTCAGCCGATCACCGGCCGCTCCTCGGGGAGCCGGAACAGCACCTCCCGGTGCCGCAGCGCGATCGCGGTGGCGAGCGTGACCGGGCCCGTCCGCCCGACGAACATCAGCACTACCAGCATGAGCTGGTGGGCAGCCGGCAGGTCGGCGGTGATCCCCGTCGACAGGCCGACGGTGCCGAACGCCGAGGTCACCTCGAAGAGCACCTCGTCCAGGGAGAACGGGGTGGTCATCGTGGACAGGATCGCCGCGCCGACGACCGCCGCGACGCCGAGCAGCGCGACCGTGAGCGCCTGGCGCTGGGCGGCGGTCGGGACGCGGCGCCCGAACGCGTTGACGTGGTCGTCGCCGCGGACCTCGGCGGCGATGACGAGCAGGAGCACGAAGAACGTCGTCACCTTGATGCCGCCGGCCGTCCCGGCGCTGCCGCCGCCGATGAACATCAGCACGTCGGTCCCCAGCCACGTCCCCGTGTTCATCTGGGCGATGTCGAGGCTGTTGAAGCCCGCCGTCCGCGGCATCACCCCGGTGAAGACGCCGGCCAGCAGCTTGCCCGGCACGCTCAGCGGCCCCAGCGTCGCCGGGTTCGACCACTCGGCGGCGAGTACGAACGCGGAGCCGCCGACGAGGAGCACCGCGGACCCGATGACGGTCAGCTTGGTGTGCAGGCTCCAGCTCCGGGGACACCACAGCTCGCGCCGCAGCTCGAACAGGACCGGGAACCCCAGGCCGCCGAGGACGACGGCGAGGGCCACCGGCACACACACCCACGGGTCGGTGACGAACCGGGACAGGTTGTCGCTCCACAGCGCGAACCCTGCGTTGTTGAAGGCCGACAGGGCGTGGAAGACGCCGAGCCACAGCGCCCTGGGCGCCGGCTCGTCGTAGCCCACCGCGAACCGGGCCGTGAGCAGCGCGGCGGTGGTGGCCTCGACGGCGAGCGTCACCCGGCCCACGCCGAGGAGCACGGACCGGACGTCCCCCAGGCTGAGGCTCTTGGTCTCGTGGGCCGTCGTCAGGCGCGTGCGCAGGCCGAGCCGGCGGGAGAGCAGCAGCCCGAGCAGGGACGCCATCGTCATGATCCCGAAGCCGCCGACCTGGATGAGGGCGAGGATCACGGCCTGCCCGAAGCCCGTCCAGTACGTCGCGGTGTCGACGACGACGAGCCCGGTCACGCAGACCGCGGAGGTGGCGGTGAACAGCGCCTCGACGAACGTGGCGCCACCGGGGCCGGCAGCGGCGACGGGAAGCATGAGCAGGGCCGTGCCGAGCGCCACGGCCGCCGCAAAGCCCACGACGACGAGCCGTGCCGGGTGGAGCCCTGTGCGGCGCTCCCGGCGGCGGCGCAGCCAGGACGGGTACCAGCGTTCCACGCGATCCTCAGGCGTCCGCGAGCTCGCGCAGCCGCTGGCTCACCACGGTCGTCACGCCGTCGCCGCGCATGCTCACCCCGTAGAGCGCGTCGGCCACCTCCATCGTCCGCTTCTGGTGCGTGATGACGATCAGCTGGCTGGAGGCGCGCAGCTCCTCGAGCAGCGTGATGAGGCGGCCGAGGTTGGTGTCGTCGAGCGCTGCCTCCACCTCGTCCAGCACGTAGAAGGGACTCGGCCGGGCCTTGAAGATCGCGACGAGGAGCGCGACGGCCGTCAGGGACCGCTCGCCGCCGGACAGCAGGCTGAGCCGCTTGACCTTCTTGCCCGCGGGCCTGGCCTCGACCTCGATGCCGGTGGTCAGCATGTCCCCGGGGTCGGTGAGGACGAGCCGGCCCTCGCCGCCGGGGAACAGCCGGGTGAAGACGCGCTCGAAGTGCTCCGCGGTGTCGCGGAACGCCTCGGAGAACACCTGCTCGACCCGCTCGTCGACCTCCTTGACGATGTCGAGCAGGTCCTTGCGCGACTTCTCGAGGTCCCGCAGCTGCGTCGTGAGGAAGGTGTGCCGCTCCTCCAGGGCGGCGAACTCCTCCAGCGCCAGGGGGTTGACGCGGCCCAGCTGCGCGAGCGCCCGCTCGGCCCGGCGCAGCCGCTTCTCCTGCTCGGCGCGCACGAACGGCACCGGTGCCGGTGGCTCGTCGGGCTCCGGGTCGCCCGGCGCCGGCGGCGAGGGCGGCACCAGCTGGTGCGGCCCGAACTCCTCGACCAGCACGTCCGGGGCCAGCCCCAGCTCCTCGGCCGCCCGCTGCTGCAGCTGCTCGATCCGCAGCCGCTGCTGGGTGCGGGCGACCTCGTCGGCGTGGACCGAGTCGGTGAGCTCGCGCAGCGTCCCGGCGAGCTCGTCGAGCCGGCCGCGCACGGCCGCCGTCTCGGCGTCCCGCTCGCTGCGCTCGGCCTCCGCGGCGTCCCGGGCGTCCGCGGCCGAGGCCAGGGACCGCTCCAGCACGCGGAGCGCGGCCTGCGCGCCGGCCGCGACCGCGCGGGCGACCTCGGCCTGGCGGCGGCGCTGCTCGGCGCGGCGGGCGGCGCGCTCCCGGGCCTCCCGCTCGGCGCGCGCGGCCCGCTCGAGCGACTCGGCGCGCCCGGACAGCGCCCGTAGCCGCTCCTCGCCGGTGCGCAGCGCGAGGCGGGCCTCGGTCTCGGCGGAGCGGGCGGCCGTGGCCGCTGCGGCGAGCCGGTCGCGCTCGGTGGTGTCCGGCTCGCCGGTGTCCGGGGACTCCTCGGCGGCGCGGAGGCGCTCGGTCAGCGCGTGCAGCTCGGCGCGGTCGGCCTCGAGCTGGGCGGTCGCGCTGGCCAGCGAGCGCTCGAGCCGCTCGGCCTCGCCGCGCGCGGCCCGCAGCGCCGCCCCGAGGTGCCCGAGCTGCTCGGCCACCGCGGCCAGGCGGGCGTCGGACTCGTGCAGCCGCTCCAGGGCCGCGTCGGCGCGCTGCCGCGCCTCCTCCCGGGCGAGGGTC
>JBMOMI010000483.1:0-3066 GCA_049325235.1 Actinomycetota bacterium
TGCTCCTGGTCCACCTGCTCCTGCCGCCGCCGGGCCAGGTGCACGGGGACGACGACGGGCGTGTCTGCCGGCACGGGCGCCGCCGGCGCGGGGGCCGCTTCCCGCCGGTGCACGGGGGCCGGCGGCTCCACGCGGACGGGACGATCCGCGCCGACGGGGCGCCGCAGGGGCCAGGGCTGCTCGGGCATGGCACGACAGGATGCCGTGACCGGACCGGCCCAGGTCAAACCGGCCGGAGTGGCACCGACGGTGTCCGCCGCCGGCGTCGCTAGGCTCGGGGCCGTCCGTGCACACCGATTCCTAGGAGTACCGCGTGGCCAGCATCGAGGCCGTCGGCGCCCGCGAGATCCTCGACTCGCGCGGCAACCCCACCGTCGAGGTGGAGGTGGCCCTGGACGACGGCACCATCGCCCGGGCGGCCGTGCCGTCCGGTGCGTCCACCGGCGCCTTCGAGGCGGTCGAGCTGCGGGACGGGGACGACGGCCGCTACCTCGGCAAGGGGGTCCAGCAGGCGGTCGACGCGGTGCTCGACCGGATCGGTCCCGAGCTGGTCGGCCTCGACGCGTCCGAGCAGCGCCTCGTCGACGCGGCGATGCTCGACCTGGACGGCTCGGACAACAAGGGCAACCTGGGTGCCAACGCGATCCTCGGCGTGTCGCTCGCGGTCGCGAAGGCGGCCGCCGAGTCGGCGAGCCTGCCGCTGTTCCGCTACGTGGGCGGACCGAACGCGCACGTGCTGCCGGTGCCGATGATGAACATCCTCAACGGCGGCGCGCACGCCGACACCGGCGTCGACATCCAGGAGTTCATGATCGCCCCGGTCGGGGCCGCCTCGTTCCGGGAGGCGCTGCGCTGGGGCGCGGAGGTCTACCACGCGCTGAAGTCGGTGCTGAAGTCCGAGCACCTGGCGACCGGCCTCGGCGACGAAGGCGGGTTCGCGCCCGACCTGCCGAGCAACCGGCACGCCCTGGACCTGATCTCGCGCGCGGTCGACAAGGCCGGCTACCGCCTCGGCGACGACATCGCCTTGGCGCTGGACGTCGCGGCCACGGAGTTCTTCTCCGACGGCGCCTACACGTTCGAAGGCCAGCAGCGGTCGGCCGAGCAGATGGTCGACTACTACACCGAGCTCGTCGGCGCGTACCCGCTGGTGAGCATCGAGGACCCGCTGTCGGAGGACGACTGGGACGGCTGGACCGCGATGACGACGTCCCTCGGCGGCCGCGTCCAGATCGTCGGCGACGACCTGTTCGTCACCAACCCGGTGCGGCTGCAGCGCGGCATCGAGTCCGGAGCCGCCAACGCCCTGCTGGTCAAGGTGAACCAGATCGGCACTCTCACGGAGACGCTCGACGCCGTCGCGCTGGCGCACCGCAACGGGTACCGCTGCATGATGAGCCACCGGTCGGGCGAGACCGAGGACACCACGATCGCCGACCTCGCGGTCGCCACCGACTGCGGCCAGATCAAGACCGGTGCCCCGGCCCGCTCGGAACGGGTGGCCAAGTACAACCAGCTCCTGCGCATCGAGGAGGAGCTGGACGACGCAGCCCGCTACGCGGGCCGGACCGCCTTCCCGCGGGCGCGCGGCTGACGGCGGCCGGCGAGGACCGGGCCGACGCCGATGGCGAGCCGGCGACCCACCGCCCCCCGCGGCCCGCGCCGCGGGGGCGGTCCGTCGTCCCCGGCACCCCGGCCCGGTGAGGGCTCGCGCCGTCCCGCGGCCGCTCCACCGCCACGCACGACACCCCCGCCGTCGGTGCCCGAGGCGCCGCGGGGGCTGACGCGGCGGGCGGCCGTCTTCGCCGTCCTCGTGCTCGCCGCGGCCGTCGTCCTCGCCCCGTACCTGCGCACGCTCAGCGAGCAGCAGGCGACGCTCGAGGCGCTCGAGGACGAGGTCGCGGACCGCGAGGCCCGGGTGGAGGAGCTCGAGACGCAGCTGGACCGGTGGGAGGACCCGGCGTTCGTCGCCGCCCGCGCCCGCGAGCGGCTCTACATGGTGATGCCGGGCGAGACGGGCTACGTCGTGCTCGACCCACCCGCCACGGACCACGACCAGCCGGAACCGGCGGCCGCCGCGGAGCAGGCCGCGCAGGCCGGCGGGTCCGACCGGCCGTGGTTCGGCACCCTGTGGGAGTCGGTGCAGCTCGCGGGCGCCGACGCCCCGGCACCCGCGCCGGCGCCGTCCGTCCCGCCCACGACCGCGCCGTGACGGCCGAACCGGCCGACGTGGAGGCGGTGTCCCGCCAGCTCGGGCGACCCGCCCGCGGGGTGGTGGGCGTCGCGCACCGGTGCCCCTGTGGCCTGCCGGACGTGGTGACGACCGCCCCCCGGCTGGACGACGGGACGCCGTTCCCGACCACGTACTACCTGACCTGCCCGCGCGCCACGGCCGCGGTGAGCACGCTCGAGGCGTCCGGGCTGATGCGCGAGATGACCCAGCGGCTCGCGGACGACCCCGACCTGGCCGGGCGCTACCGGGCGGCGCACGAGGACTACCTGCGGCGGCGTGCGGCGCTCGGTGACGTCCCGGAGATCTCCGGCGTCTCGGCTGGCGGCATGCCGACGCGCGTCAAGTGCCTGCACGTGCTGGTGGCGCACTCCCTGGCCGCCGGCCGGGGCGTGAACCCGCTCGGTGACGAGGCGCTCGACGCGCTCGGCGAGTGGTGGGCCGCCGGGCCGTGCGTCGGCCATGACCAGCCCGGCGCCGGTCACCGCTAGCCGGCGCTCGACCGGGCGGCTCGAGCCGACGTCGGACCGGCACAACCCTTGCGAAGACGTTCGAACACCTGTACGATCAATGCATGCCCGACGTCGCGAGTGCGGTAGAGCAGGCGGTGGCCGCCCACCTGGCCGCGGCGCCCGCCCAGCACCGGCTGGACGTCACGGTGCCGCGGTCCCGTCCCGGGCTGCTGGAGCTCGACCCGGTGGTCGAAGTCGTGGACGCCGAGCTCGTCGAGGACGACCCGCTGCTGGTCGAGGACTGCGGTGTCCCGTTGACCGACGTGGTCGACGCCGAGGTCGTCGAGCCCGGTGAGGCACCGTCCGACGCCGGAGGACCGGACG
>JBMOMI010000484.1:0-3065 GCA_049325235.1 Actinomycetota bacterium
CGTACAGCACGACGGCCCGGGTGCGCCGGTCGCGCTGGGCCCGACGCAGGGCGGCGACGACGGTGTCGGCGCCGGCGAACGGGCCCGGCACGAGCGGCACCGGCGGCGTGCCGCGGCTCCGCCCGCTCACGATCGTGCCGACCACCGGGACGACGGTCACCCCGTCGGCCCTCCGCCCGGGCCTGCCCGTCGGCAGCCTCGGCCCGACCAGCTCGACGGCCCGTGCGAGAGGCCGCTCGACCGGCACCACGACGTCGTCGTCGTAGGCGACGCGCGTGACCAGCCCGGCTTCGAGCAGCTGGCCGGTGCTGGTGAACCCACGGTCGAACCAGGTGTGTGCCTGCGCGCCGTCCATGCCGCGAGCCCGGGAGAGCGCCGCGAGCCAGCTTCGCTCCGCAGACCCCAGGTAGGCCGTCAGCTGCTCGCGGTCGTAGGCGTCCATGCGCTCGTCGGAGAACCGGGCCAGGGCGGTCTTGTACTCGGCGATCCGCAGCGTCTCGACGCCGATGCCGTGCCGAGAGAGGAGCGATCCGAGGAAGACCTGCTCGACCGCGAACCCCGGCACGGACACCTCGGCGGACTCCGGCGCCACGACCTCGTCCAGCCGGGCCGTGACCAGCAGGGTGCGCATCGACACCCGCGGGAGGTAGGCCACCACGCGCGTGCGCTCGGCGAGGCGGCCGAGCAGCCGGCCGACGGCGTCCGTGGTCGCCAGCCCGGTGGCCAGCCCGCCGGTCCGGACGAGCACGCCCCGCACCCACGCGGTCCGGGCGATCCGGTCCAGCCGGGCGGCCAGCGTCTCGAACGGCACCTCCCGCTGCAACGCGGTGCGGGCGAGCCCCCGCGGCCCATATGTGGGGTATCTGCCGTGCAGGTCGACGATCACCCAGTCGGCGCCATGGTCGGGGGAGCGGGTCATGGCCACAGCCTCCTCCACATGCGCGTGCCGCTTGGCCGCATACTGGATCTGAGCCGGACTTCCCATCAGATCCATTCCCGTTCCGAGCGGAGGCCAGTCGATGCCCACGCTGTCGAAGGAACGCTGGGCCGAGCGGTTCGGCGTCCAGCGCTGGGACGCCCGTGAGGTCGGCGCCTGGAACATGCTGGCCACCAGGGCGTCGCTGATGGGCCTCGCCCCGCCCAGCATTCAGACGCAGCCGCTGCCAGAGCTCGTGTGGGACATGGCGGCGCTACGCGGCAGGAGCGCGTGCCACCCCCGACGACGTCGCGGCTCG
The DNA here is from genome assembly GCA_049325235.1 of Actinomycetota bacterium. Taxonomy (GTDB): domain Bacteria; phylum Actinomycetota; class Actinomycetes; order Actinomycetales; family SCSIO-59966; genus SCSIO-59966. The sequence goes on from JBMOMI010000484.1 coordinate 1,236, forward strand.
GTTGCACTGGCTGACCCTGGTGGTGGCCGATCTCGCCGGCTCCTACAACGCGTTCGGCATCAGGCGGTGGTTCCGTCGGCCGCGACAGGCGCTCGACGGGCGTTCTCCGGCTGAGCTGATCGGGGGGCGGTTCGACCCGGACGGCCCCGAGGCACAACAGGTCCGAGCCCTCGCTGCGGCGCTGACCAGCCTGGGGGCTGCGTGACAGCGGTCGCGCGTTGGTTCCGCACCGCGGACCGCCGCTATCCCTTCCAGTGGGAGGTGCCCGAACAGCCACCTGCCCGGTGGCACGGCCCGGGGGAAGGGCCCGTCTGCTACCTGGCGGACACCCCGGACGGGGCATGGGCGGAGTTCCTGCGGCACGAGGAGATCGTCGATCCGGAGGACCTTGCGGGCATCGAGAGACGGGTGTGGGCCGTCGAGGTCGACGAGGACGACGTCGTCGGCGCCGTCCGTCCTCAGCTGGACGACGTGTCGCTGCGCGGTGGGACGGACACCTACCCGGCCTGCCAGGAGGCGGCGCGGCGACTCCGCTCACGCGGCGCGCGGAGCCTGCTGGCCCCCTCTGCTGCCCTGCGGCCGGCTGCGGCCGGCGGCCAACGGGTCGACGGCGGCCTCGTCGAAGCCGACGCTCGTGACGGGGAGGTGCTGGTGCTCTTCGGCCACCGCCCCCAGCTGCGCGGATGGGCAACGGTGGACGTCGGGCGGCCGACCGAGCGCGTGCTTGCCCGTACTGTGCCGTTCGTCTGAGCGAGTGCTTGCTCCTGTGAGCGGTCTCACCGGAGAAAGTGCTCGCTGAGGCTTGCATCTGCTTGCTAGAAGTAGCACAGTGGAGGCATGGCCGCGTTGAAGGTGACCGAGTTGGGCGCGTACCTGCGCGAGCAGCGCCAGTCGGCGAAGCTGTCGCTGCGGCAGCTCGCGGAGGCGGCCGGCGTCTCCAACCCGTACCTGAGTCAGGTGGAGCGGGGGCTGCGGAAGCCCTCCGCTGAGGTGCTGCAGCAGATCGCCAAGGGGCTGCGGATCTCCGCCGAGGCCCTCTACGTGCGGGCCGGGCTGCTCGAGGAGCGCGGTGACCGCATCGAGGTCGAGGCGGCGATCCTGTCCGACCCCCGGCTGACCGAGCGGCAGCGCCGCGTCCTGCTCGACATCTACGACACGTTCCGCACCGAGAACGCCCGCGAGGGCCACGGCGCGATGACCGACGCCGAGATCGGCGAGGCGCTTGCGGAAGCAAGCCCTACGTCGTCCAGGTCGGCGAAGCCGCGCCCGAGGCGCCGCACCGGCACGGCCGCCGGCGCCTCCACCACGAGGAAGACCACCACCCCCAAGCGTCGTCAGCCGGCCGCGGGCAAGAAGCGCCCGGCGCAAGAAGGAGGAAGCTGACATGGCGATCACCGCCGAGATCAAGAAGACCGCCGCCGACACCGGCTACGCGGTCGTGGGCGCCACTGACCTGGTCGTCGAGCGCGTCCGCGAGGCGCAGGCCCGGGCCGCGAAGGTCCGCGCCGAGCTCGAGGTCAAGAAGGTGCAGGACCGGGTGCAGCACGCCCCGACCTTCGCCGTGACCAAGGGCCTGGAGGCCGCCGGCAAGGTCGAGGAGACCTACGAGGAGCTGTCCGCGCGCGGCAAGAAGCTCGTCGAGCGGATCCGCACGCAGCGCGCCACGCAGGACCTGCTGGCCCAGGGCAAGGTGGCGGTGTCCCGCACCAAGGCCGCTGTGACGACGATGCGCCGCGGCGCGTCGGACGTCGAGTCCGCCGCCAAGGCCACTGCCACCACCGCGAAGCGCGAGACCAAGCAGGCCGCCGGCGAGGTCAAGAAGACCACCCG
>JBMOMI010000485.1:0-3044 GCA_049325235.1 Actinomycetota bacterium
GGAGCACCATGACCGATGTCCAGGTGTCGCGGCGAGGGAACGGGTTCGCCTACGTGCCGGGCCGGCTGCTCGTGAGCGGGGACGCCGCCGCGGAGCGTGCGGACCAGCTGCTGGGCGGGGTGGGTCGCTCATTGCGGGAGCGGCAGCCGCTCGTCGAGGACGAGAACGTCCCCTGGCGCCGGCTCGACGTCGGCGAGGAGGTGTACGAGGGGTTCGCTGACGCGCCCGACGTCGTGGACGTCCTCGACGTCGTCGACGAGCTGCGCTCGGAAGGCTTCCGGGCGCAGCCGGACCACGTGTTCTTCGCGCACGGCTGCACCGCACCGACCTGGGCACGGCCGTGTCCGTGCGACCCGACGGCGGGCGGACCGTGGGCGAGTCGGCCGGGCGCAAACCCGTTGCGCGCCAACCCGTTGCGCGCGAACCCTCTGCGCGCCAACCCGCTGCGCGCCAACCACCCGTTCGACAACACAGCACGTCCGGCTGACGGGCCCGAGCTGGTGAACGCGCAGTCGTTGGCCCGCATGGCCGGCGCGGGCGGCGGGCCACGGATCCTCGTGCTGGACAGCGGGATCGCGGGGACCGGACCTGCCGCGGCGAAGGCCAACGCGGTCGGCGCGGCCGGAGGCTGGGGGCCGGCACCCCTGCTCCAGAGCGCCGGCCAACGCATCAGTGGTGACGCGGAGTCGCCAGACACGGTGCCGGAGAACGCGGCCGACGGCTTCCTCGACCCGGTCGCCGGCCACGGCACCTTCATCGCCGGGATCATCGAGCAGCTGGCACCCGGGTGCACCGTGACGGTGCTGCAGGTCCTCGACCCGCTGGGGCTCGTGTGCGAGAGCGACCTCGTGACGGCGTTGCACACCAGGGGCACCGGCTACGACATCGTGTCGATGTCGTTCGGAGGGCCGGTGATGGAGCGGGCCGACGCCATCAAGGGCGCGGTGGCACGGCTGCGCCGACTGGGCGCTGTCGTGGTCGCGTCCGCCGGCAACGACGCCACGTGCGTGCCGCACGTGCCCGCCAGTCTCCCGGGCGTCATCGCCGTGGGCGCTCTGGGCACCTGCGGGCCGGCCGAGTTCACCAACTACGGCGACTGGGTCGACGCCTGCGCGCCCGGTGTGGACCTCGTGAGCGCGTTCTTCGACCGCTTCGACGGCAGGAACCCCGCGGTCAACGGGCTCGACCTCGACCGGTACACCGGGTGGGCCCGGTGGAGCGGGACGTCGTTCGCGGCACCCGTCGTCGTCGCGGCGCTCGCCCGCGAGGTGATGACGCACGGGGTGAGCGCGGTCGAGGCGGTATGGCGGGTCATCGAGGCGCCGCACCTGCTGCGCCTGCCGTGCCTCGGGACGGTCGTCAACCTGTAGGGGCGTCCCCCAGTACCGCCGCCCGAAGCCGCGCCGAGTCGTCGGCGTCCCACTCCGGGGGTGCGAGCAGCGTGACCAGGGCTTGGACGATCTCCGGGCCGTAGCGGTGCCCGTGACCCGCAGGCATGTCCTCCGCCGCCGAAGCCAGGTCCACGACGACCTGCCAGAACGTGACCACCGGGTACCACCGCATGGACGGCGACACGTCCGGTCCGCGCTCGCCGTCCAGCCAGGGCGGCCGGTCCCAGAGCAGCTGTGGGCTCCACCAGACGACCGGGTCGGAGGAGTTCTGCAGGTACACCACGTCCGGTGGATCGGCCCCCGGCCCGGGCAGGTCGTCCGGCCGGTCGGCGAACACCACCCGCCCGCCCTGACCGACGTCCGGCAGCCACACCGGCGAGCCGGGCCGCCGTTGCGAGACCAGCTGTCCCCACAGGGGGTTGGCGCTGGTGGGGCCGACGAACAGGGCGCCGTCCGTGGTCGCGACGACGTCGTCCAGGTCGCTGAACGCCGACTCCGCACCCAAGGAACCGAGGCTCTCGCCGTAGACCAGCAGCCTCGGTCGGGCGTCCCGGGGGAGCTGCTGCCACCGCTCCTGCACGGCCCGGGTGAGCGCCACACCCGCCTCCGCGGCGGGGCTGCCGTCGACGAGCACCGATATCCAGCTCGGCAGGTACCCGTACTGCAGCGACACGACGGCGCTGTCGCCGCCGGTGAGGTACTCCACCGCGGCAAGAGTCTGCGGATTGACCCACCCGGTGCCGGTCGCGGTCGCCACCAGGAGCACGCTGCGGTCCCAGGCGTTGGTGCGGTCGAGCTCTGCCATGGCGAGCCGGACGCGCTGGTCGATGTCCGGGGCGGACTCCACCCCGACGTAGACGCGGATCGGCTCCTGCGTGGCCTCGCCGGAGAAGGCCGCCAGCTGCTGCGGCGTCGGCCCGCTGGCCACGAGCTCCTGCCCCTTCGACCCGAGCGTCGACCACTCGACCAGCGACTCCGGGCTGCCGGAGCGTGTCGGGGAGACGGGTTGCACGACGCCCGGTGGCGTCGTGTCGTTCGCGAGCGCGGCAGACGTCTCGGCCGTCTCGAAGAACGAGTCGAGCAGCATGCCCTGGATCGCGCCCCCGACGAGGACGGCGGCGATCAGCCCACCGAGCGCCGAGGCCAGCCAGCCCGGCGCGACGCGGCGCAGGACTCGTTGCAGGCTGCGCGTGCCCAGGCGCAGGGTGCGGGCCACGAGCACGAGCCCGACGACGACGCACGCCGCGAGCACGAGGATGTACGTGGCGTGCCAGGACTCCGGCGCCGCCATCCCGAGCACGGCGCGCACCTCGCGCTGCCAGGCGCGCCCGAGCAGCAGCGCCGTGACCACGGCCGCGCCGGAGACCAGGAGCACGACTGCCCAGCAGATTCGGCGTCCCGTCCGGCACTGGGTGGACGGCGCCAGCCGGCGCGCGACCGGCCGGCCGGCCGCACCGAGCGTGGCGCCGATGCCGTACCCGATCGCCGCGCTCACGCCCGCGACGGCACCCTGTAGCACCCACGAGCGCGGCAGCAGCGACGGGGTCTGCGCGAGCGCGAAGAAGAGGACTGCGAACGCCGTGCCCGTCAGGCTCGGGGCGCGCCGGACGACGCGCGGCCGGCGCTGCTGGCCTTCCCGACCACGCCGGGGCT
>JBMOMI010000486.1:0-2997 GCA_049325235.1 Actinomycetota bacterium
GACCATCGGCCGGGCCGTCGGCGTGGCTCGTGCGGCGCGTCCGGACGCCGAGGTGTGGCTGTTCGTCCGGGCGGTGGTGACCAGCTCCCAGGAGGAGGCGCACGCGGCAGCGCTGCCCGTGCTGGGTTCGTGCGCCGCCCGGCTGGCGGCGGCTCCGGAGTGGTTCGGACTGGACTCCGCCGAGCACGCCGTCGCGCAGCAGCTCGCCGCCGCGCACGACTACCGCCGTCACGGGACCGCGCTGGCGCGTCCGGACGCGAGCCTGCTCGACGCCGACCAGCTGGTGCTGCGGCGGTTCGTCGTGACCGGGTCACCGCACGAGATCGAGAGCCAGGTCTCGCAGGTCGCGCACCTCGGCGTCCGCGGCGTCGTGCTCGCGGGAGCGCTCACCGGCGTCGTCGAGCGCCTGGGGGAGCTGTCGTCCGCGGTCCGCGCTGGCCTGAGCACCTGACCGGAGGAGTGAGCATGCTCGTGGACGCGGCAACCATGGCTCGGTTCGCCTGCCGGACAACGCTGTCCGACGTCCCACCGGATGTCGCACAGACAGGTCGCCTGCTCCTGCTCGACACGCTCGGCGCGCTCGTCGGAGGCCTGCAGTACCCGCAGGTGCAGGCGCTGGCGAGGGCTGTCCGGTCCGTCGAACCCGACGGCCCGGAGGACGCACCGTTCGGGAGGCTGCTCACGCTCGGCACGGCAGCGACGTGGCTGGACGCGGACTCGGGGGGCTCGTTCCATCCGCAGGGCCATCGTCTACTACCGGTCCCCACGGCCCACCCGGCCCCGCACAGCCTGCCGGTGCTGCTGCACGCCGCCGCGGCCGGTGACCTGACGGACGAACGTCTCCTCGAGCTGTTCGTGCTCGCGAACGAGCTGGGGCTGCGGTTCGGTGTCGGAACGTCGCTGCGGCCTGGCCTGCACCCGCACGGCATCCACGGCCCGGTAGCGGCCGCGGTCGCCGCGGCCCTGGTGGCCGGGCTCGACGAGGACGCCACGGCACACGCCCTGCTGCTCGGCGCCAGCCTGCCGCTCGCGGCGACGCTGCAGGTGCCGGTGCGCGGCGGCACGGTGCGCAACGCGTGGACCGGCCTGGGGTGCTTCATCGGCGCGCAGGCGGCAGGCCGCGCCCGGGACGGCGCCCACGGTGACGCCGCGGTGGTCGCCGAGCTCTTCGGCTCCGCGGTCTGCACCGACCTGGACGCCGAGGAGCTCAGCGGCGGGCTGGGGAGCCGCTGGCGCCTGCCGGACAGCTACCTCAAGCCCTACGCCTGCGCCAGGTGGATCCATCCGGCGCTCGACGCGTGGCGGAATGCCCTGCGGCGCAGCGGCGTGGACATCGCGGAGGCGGCCCGCCATGTCGACGGCATCGACGTGGAGACCTTCGCGTTCGCGGCAGCGCTCGGGGCGCGGGAGGTCACGAGCGACATGCACGCACGCTTCTCGCTGCCGACGTGCCTGGCCGTCCTGGCTCTCGACGGCGAGCTGGTCGCCGGCTCGTTCCTTCCGAACCGGCTGCGCCGCCCGGGGGTCGGCGAGCTGGCCGCCCGGGTCCACGTGCGCGAAGAACCGGCGTTCTCAGCCGCCCTGCCGCGCGAGCGGCCGACCCGCGTCACGGTGCGCTGGCGCGACGGCGGCTCGACCTCCGCCGAGGTCCGCAACGCACGCGGCAACCCCGACGACCCGCTCAGCCGGGACGAGGTCGAGCAGAAGTTCCTGCGCAACGTCGACGGCGTCGTCGGTGCAGGCCTGGCCCGGGACGTCCTCGCCTCGGTGCTGGACGCCGACCCGGCCGGGCCGCGCAGTCTCGCCGCCTTGGCCCGCGCGCTCGTCGGCACGTGGTGCCCGTAAGACCGCTCAGCCGACTCGCTCCGGTGCGGCGCCTCGGACCCGAGCAAGCACGTGCCGGACAGCGTCGAAGGCCTCGTGTGTCGCCGCCGGCGCCCTGCCCGCCAGCAGCTGCTCGGCGAGAGCGAGCAGCTCCTCCACCGCCTGCGGTACCGGCCGGTCGAGTGCTGCCGCGATGCGGGCACTCACGGCCGGGTAGACCTGCTCGAACCGGCGGAGGGAGTCGAGGTTGTCGAGGCTGCCTGGCTTCTCGGCTGGGACGAAGCTCGCCACCAGCGATGTCAAGTGCTTCACGAGCTGGTGAACTCGGTAGGCCCCGTCCGAGTCCTCCGTGACGGACTGCGTGCTCGTCCTGGCCTGCATGGCAGCGAGCCGGTCCGCCAGTCCGCCGCGGTCGTACAGCACCCGGAATGCGTTGACGGCGATCGGATCGAGCTCGGAGTCGTCGAAGACCGCGAGCTCGACGAGGTGCCCGTCGTCGTAGATGACGCCCCGTCCTTGCAGCGTCTCTGTGTAGCGGACCGCGTGCCGTTCCGGATAGGGGACCCAGGAGAGGTCCCGGCGCAGCACCTCGGCCCGCCCGTCGACGGTCACGACGAAGACGTCGTGGTCGGACCACTCGTCCGGCTCGCGCGACGTGCCTGCGGTGCTGCCCAGCCCGACCACGCCGATCACGTCGTCGCGGTCGCGTGCCCACGCCACGAGCTCGGCGGTCAGCGCGTCGTACCTGTCGCGGTCCATCACAGCTCCTCGCGTCGTTGCGGCTCAGGTGAAGACCCCGGCCAGTTCCTCCCAGCGATCCGCCCGACAGTAGACCGGAACGACGTCACGCGGCGTCTCCCGGGTCACCACCTGACCGCCCGAGAGCCGCGACCCGCTCCACACGTCGACCCACTCCCACCCACGCGGCAGGTACGTCGTCCAGCTGTCCACGCCGGGTTCGGTGACGGGGTTGACGAGCAGGGCGTTTCCCAAGGTGAACTGCAGCGGATGACGCCAGATCTCGGGGTCGCCGGCGTGGTCGACGAAGGCCCCCGGGTGCGAGGATGGCTATGAGAACAGGCCGAGCTCTCGGAGCAGCCCGTTGGCCGAAGCGATGATCGCTTGGGCGCTGTCGACTGCTTCGCTGGCCTCCTCGACCGTGGCGTCATCACC
>JBMOMI010000487.1:0-2996 GCA_049325235.1 Actinomycetota bacterium
CGCGTCCTCCGCGACGTACCCCCACCAGGCCTTCCGCGTCGGCCCCCGCGCCTGGGGGATCCAGTACCACCCGGAGACGACCGCCGACGTGCTGGCCGACTGGCTCGAGGCCGACCGCGGGCTGCTCGGGCGCCGCGGCACTTCCCCGGAGGAGCTCCTCGCCGCGTTCGCCGCAGTGGACGACGAGCTGGCCCGGCTCGCGGCCGCCCACGGCGCCGCGTTCGCGACGGTCACCACCGGAGCCGCCCAACTACGGTGAGCGGCGTGAGCACCGCGTCGGGTCGCACCGGGACGCTGGCCGGCCGCCTGGCCAGGCTCGGCTTCAGCGACCCCGAGCGGGCCCGGCAGCTGCTCGCCGACCCGGCGCTCGCGGGCCTGGTCGACCCGCTCGAGGACGTCTTCGACGACGGCGTGCTCGTCGCGCTCGGCGCCACCGCCGACCCGGACCTCGCGCTGCTCGGCCTGGTCCGGCTGATGGCCGCGCTGCACGACGCGGTCCCAGAGCGCTCCCCGGCCGAGCCGGGCCGCCTGCGCGCCGTCGTCCGCGGCGGCGGCCCCGCGCGGGACCGGCTGCTCGCCGTGCTGGGCGCGTCCGCGGCGCTCGGGGACCACCTGACCCGCCATCCCGAGCACTGGCTGGCCCTGGACGACGCACACCGGCCGCCGGACGACGTCCGCGCCGACCTGCTGGGCGCGGTCGGAGCCGACCCGGACGCGGCGGCCCCGGTCGCCGCCGCGGGCGGCGACGGCACGGACCGGCTGCGGGTCGCCTACCGCCGGCAGCTGCTGGCGCTCGCCGGCCGGGACCTCACCGCGCTGGACCCGGCGAGCGAGGTGCACGCCGTGGCCGCCCGGCTGGCCGACCTCGCCGCCGCCGCGCTGGAGGCCGCCCTGGCCCTCGCCCGGGCCGAGGCCGGCCCGGACCACGAGCGGTGCCGCCTCGCCGTGATCGCGATGGGGAAGGCCGGCGGGCGTGAGCTGAACTACGTCAGCGACGTCGACGTGGTCTTCGTCGCCGAGCCGGCCGCGGGCGTCGACGAGGCCGAGGCGGTGGCCACGGCCACCCGGCTGGCGACGTCCCTCATGCGGGCCTGCTCGGCGAGCACGGCCGAGGGGACGCTGTGGCCGGTGGACGCCGCGCTGCGGCCGGAGGGTAGGCACGGCCCCCTGGTGCGCACGCTGACCAGCCACGTCACCTACTACGAGCGGTGGGCCAAGACGTGGGAGTTCCAGGCGCTGCTCAAGGCCCGCCCGGTCGCCGGGGACGCCGAGCTCGGCCGCGCCTACGTCGAGGCGATCACGCCGCTGGTGTGGCGGGCCGCCGAGCGCGACGGGTTCGTGGCCGACGTGCAGGCGATGCGGCGGCGCGTGGAGGAGCACGTGCCCGCCCGGGAGGCGGACCGGCAGCTCAAGCTCGGCCGGGGCGGGCTGCGGGACGTGGAGTTCAGCGTCCAGCTGCTGCAGCTCGTGCACGGACGCACCGACGAGCGACTGCGCAGCCCCAACACCCTGGAGGCGCTGGCGGCGCTGGCGGCCGGCGGCTACGTCGGCCGGGACGACGCCGCCGAGCTGGACGCCGCCTACCGCCTGCTGCGCGTGCTGGAGCACCGGCTGCAGCTGCACCGGCTGCGGCGCACCCACGTGCTGCCCGCGGGTGAGGACGACGTCCGCCGGCTGGCGCGCGCCGCCGACCTCAAGGACGGCGAGACGCTCGAGCGCACGTGGCAGCGCACGAGGCGCGTCGTCCGCCGCCTGCACGAGCGGCTGTTCTACCGGCCGGTGCTGGCCGCGGCCGCCCGGCTGTCGACCGACGAGGTGCGGCTCACGCCCGAGGCGGCGCGCTCCCGGCTCCAGGCGCTCGGCTACGTCGACCCGGCCGGTGCGCTGCGGCACCTCACCGCCCTCACCGAGGGCGTCAGCCGGCGCGCCGCGATCCAGCGCCAGCTCCTGCCGGTGATGCTCGAGTGGTTCGCCGACGGCGCCGACCCCGACGCCGGGCTGCTGGCGTTCCGCCGGGTCAGCGACGAGCTGGGGACGACGCACTGGTACCTCAAGATGCTGCGCGACTCCGGCGCGGCGGCCGAGCGGATGGCGCACGTGCTGGCCAGCAGCCGGCTCGTCGCCGAGCTGCTGGAGAAGGAGGCCGAGGCGACGCGGTGGCTCGGCTCGGACGTCGAGCTGACGCCCCGCGGCCGGGAGGCGCTGGTCACCGAGGCCCGCGCCGCGGTGGACCGCCAGGACGACGCGGACACCGCCGTGCGGCTGGTGCGCGGCCAGCGCGCCCGCGAGGTGCTGCGCACGGCGATCGCGGACGTCGTCGGCCTGCTGCCGGCCGACGACGTCCCGCGCTCGCTGACCGACGCGACGGTGGCGGCGCTGGACGCCGCGCTGCGGGCCGCGGTCCGCGGGCTGGAGCGCCGCACCGGCGGCCCGTTGCCGACGCGGCTCGCCGTGATCGGGATGGGTCGCCTCGGGGGCGGCGAGATGGGCTACGGCAGCGACGCGGACGTCGTCCTCGTCCACGACCCGTACGACGGCGCGCATCCTCCGGCGGCGCAGGAGGTCGCCGTGGCGGCGGTGACCGAGCTGCAGCGGCTGCTCAAGGCACCCGGCCCGGAGCCCGCGGTGGACCTCGACACGTCGTTGCGCCCCGAGGGACGCAACGGTCCGCTGGTGCGCTCGCTCGACTCGTACGCCGAGTACTACCGCCGCTGGGCCCAGCCGTGGGAGGCGCAGGCGCTGCTGAGGGCGGTGCCGGTGGCCGGCGACCCCGGCCTGGCGGAGCGGTTCACCGCGCTGGTCGACCCGCTGCGGTACCCCGAGGGCGGGCTGAGCGACCACGACGTGCGGGAGATCCGGCGCATCAAGGCCCGGGTGGAGGCCGAGCGCCTGCCGCGGGGCCGCGACCCGCGCGGCCACCTCAAGCTGGGGCCGGGGGGCCTGGCCGACGTCGAGTGGACGGCGCAGCTCCTGCAGCTGCGACACGCCCACCGGGT
>JBMOMI010000488.1:0-2991 GCA_049325235.1 Actinomycetota bacterium
CGGCGTGTAGCCCACGGTGTTGCGGCCCCGCAACAGCATCTGCAGGCAGAGGTTGGGCATCGCCTCGCGCAGGGCGGCGAGGCGGTCCCAGGGGTCCTCGCCGAGGAAGCGGAGGGTCACGTCGTAGGTGGCGCCGCCCCAGCACTCGACGCTCCACAGCTGGGGCGTGAGGCGGGCGACGTAGGGAGCCACCGCGAGCAGGTCCCGGGTCCGGATCCGGGTCGCCAGCAGCGACTGGTGGGCGTCCCGGAACGTCGTGTCGGTGACCGCGACCCGGGTCTGCTCCCGCAGGGCGCGGGCGAACCCCTCGGGACCGAGCTCGCGCAGCCGCTGGAGCGACCCGGCCGGTGCTCCGGCGTCCAGGTCGACGTCCGGCAGCTTCTCCGCCGGGGCCACCGACACCGGTGCGGCTCCGTGCGGGCTGTTCACGGTGACGTCGGCCAGCCACGTCAGCAGCTTCGTGCCCCGGTCCGCCGGCGTGCGGGACGTCAGCCGCTCCAGGCGCTCGTCGATGAACGACGTCGACAGGTCTCCCTCGATGAAGGCCTGCTCCTCCACGACTGCCTGCAGGAAGGGGATGTTCGTCTGCACCCCGCGGATCCGGAACTCGGCCAGCGCCCGGCGGGCGCGGCGCACCGCGGTCGGGAAGTCCCGCCCCCGGCACGTCAGCTTCACCAGCATCGAGTCGAAGTGGGCGCTGATCTCCGCGCCGGTGTCGGCGGTGCCGCCGTCGAGCCGGACGCCGGCCCCGCCCGGCGAGCGGTAGGCGGTGATGCGGCCGGTGTCGGGCCGGAAGCCGTTCGCCGGGTCCTCGGTCGTGATCCGGCACTGCATGGCGGACCCGTTGACGCGGATCGTGTCCTGCGACAGGCCGAGGTCGGCCAGCGTCTCCCCGCTGGCGATCCGCAGCTGGGCCTGCACCAGGTCGACGTCGGTGACCTCCTCGGTCACCGTGTGCTCGACCTGGATCCGCGGGTTCATCTCGATGAACACGTGCTGGCCGGCCCGCTCCCCGGCCGTCTCCACGAGGAACTCCACGGTGCCGGCGTTGACGTAGCCCGGCGCGCGGGCGAACGTCACGGCGTCCCGGCACAGCCGGTCCCGGAGCCGCGGGTCGAGGTTCGGTGCCGGCGCGATCTCCACGACCTTCTGGTGCCGCCGCTGTACCGAGCAGTCCCGCTCGAACAGGTGCACCGTCTCGCCGTTCGCGTCGGCGAGCACCTGTACCTCCACGTGCCGCGGCCTGGCCACCGCCTGCTCCAGGAAGACGGTGGGGTCGCCGAAGGCCCCCTCCGCCTCGCGCATCGCGGTGCCGAGCGCCTCACGCAGCGAGGCCGCGTCGTCCACGCGCCGCATGCCACGGCCGCCGCCGCCGGCGACGGCCTTGACGAAGACGGGGAAGCCGACCTGATCGGCCGCCCCCAGCAGCTCGTCGACGTCCGCCGACGGCGCGCTCGAGCGCAGCACCGGGATGCCGGCGTCCCGCGCCGCGGCCAGCGCCCGAACCTTGTTGCCGGCGAGCTGGAGAACCTCCGGCGGCGGGCCGACGAACGTGATGCCTGCGTCCCGGCACGCCTGAGCCAGCCGCGGGTTCTCCGAGAGGAACCCGTAGCCGGGGTAGACGGCGTCGGCGCCGGACTCCCGCGCCACGCGGACGATCTCGTCGACGTCCAGGTACGCCCGCACCGGGTGGCCGCGCTCGCCGATGAGGTAGGACTCGTCGGCCTTGATCCGGTGGATCGCGTTGCGGTCCTCGTAGGGGAACACGGCCACGGTGCGGGCACCGAGCTCGTAGGCGGCGCGGAACGCGCGGACGGCGATCTCGCCTCGGTTGGCGACGAGGACCTTGCTGAACACTGCGCCTCCAGGCTGGGAGCCGGACCGGGTGTGCCCGGGAGGGTACCGGCGAACCCACCCGGCGGCCCCCGGCCGGGGGCGCGGTGCCCGCAGCCGGCATCACCAGCCGGCGGCAGCCCCGTACTGCGCCTCGACGAGATGCAGGATCCCGAGGTCGGCGAGCTTGTCGCGTGGCACGAGGAGGCTGAGCTGGACGAACCCCGGCAGGCGACCGATGTCGACCGCGCCGGAGATCGTGGAGCGGTTGCGCACCTCGTCGACCGTCATGCCGAACAGCCGCGCCGCCCGCTCCACGGCGTTGTCGACCGCGGCGTTGACGAACGGGCCGGAGCCGAGCACCTGTACCGGCAGCACCGGGCCCTCCAACGTGGTGTCGTTGGCCGCCGCGAGCTCCCTGCCACGGGCCACCTCGTGGGCGGTGAACGGCCGGGCCAGGAACGGCAGGTCCTCGACCGGCGGCAGCAGCAGCGGCCCGTCGAGCGCCAGGTTCTTGATCACCTCCACCCGCACGACGAGCCGGGCGCCGATGTCCGTGGTGTGGACGGCGATCTCGCCGTCGCCGATCATGGCGTGGACGTCGCCGGCGTAGATCCCGGCCCCGTCCACCTTGACGGGGACGACCAGGACGCTGCCCTGCCGCACCGAGTCGACGTCCATGTGGACGTCGGTGCGCAGCCCGAGCTGCTCCTCGGTCACCGCGAACTCGTGCGCGGCGCCGACCAGGAACGCCCCGAAGTCCCCGCAGTTGTGGGAGCTCGGCAGGTCGATCGCCGGGATCGACCCGAGGTTGCCCGCCGAGATCCGGCAGCGGGTCATCGTGCCGACGAGGTCGGCCTTGCCGAGCAGCACGATCGAGTGCTGCGTGGAGTGCTCGGTCAGGGCCACCCACTCGCGGGCGTTGCGGGCCATCTCCTGGGCCCGGGCGGGAGCGACCGTGACGCCGATCTGCTTGGCCTCGTCGAAGACCATCGTGTAGCCCTCGACCATGTGGAACGCCATCACCGGGCTGTCGCAGACCCGGCACCTCACCGCGTCCTCGCCGATGCCGTCCACGTAGGTGTCCGGGTACAGGAAGTGCCGGCCGGCGTCCCGGCACGTGGGGCAGATGTTGGCCACGAACGGGTCACTGATGAA
>JBMOMI010000489.1:0-2980 GCA_049325235.1 Actinomycetota bacterium
TACTCGCGGCCGGCGAAGGAGGCGTTGACCCCCATCAGCCCATCCCCCCGTACTGCCCCCCGGTGACCGGGATGGTGACCCCGGAGACGAAGTCGGCGTCCGGGGAGACGAGGAACGCCGTGACGTTGGCGACGTCCTCCGGCTGGCCGAGCCGGCCGAGCGCGATCATCGCCAGGCTGAGCTGCCGCTGCTGCTCGGGGATGCCGTAGACCACGCCCTCGCTCGAGCCGGCCTCCGGCGCCGCGGACTCCTTCGCCTGGGTCAGCCGGGTCTCGATGAAGCCCGGCGCCACGGCGTTGACGTTGATGCGGAACGGCCCGAGCTCGCGGGCCAGGGTCTTGGTCGCCGAGACGATCGCGCCCTTGGCGGCGGTGTAGTTCCACTGGCCGGGGTTGCCGGTGAACGCGACCACCGACGCGGTGTTGACGATCTTGCGGTGGTGGCGGGGGGCGCCGAGCTCGCTGAGCTCGCGCTTGGCGACCTCCCGCAGGTGCGGCATCGCGGCCTGGGTGACGCAGAACGTCGTGCGCAGGTTCGCGTCGAGGACGACGTCGAGGGCCTCCTCGGTCATCGTGTGGAACATCTTGTCCCGCGTCGTTCCGGCGTTGTTGACGAGGATGTCGAGGGCCCCGAGCTCCTCGACGCAGCTGTTCACCAGGGCCCGGGCCTCCTCGGCCCGCGCACCGTTGCCGGCGAAGGTGAGCGCCCGGCGTCCGGTGGAGGTGATCTCCTGCGCGACCTGCTCCGCGACGTCCGCGTCGAGGTCGTTGACGACGACCGAGGCGCCGTCGGCGGCGAGCCGCAGCGCGGTCGCGCGCCCGATCCCCCGCCCCGCACCCGTGACGATCGCGACCCGCCCGTCCAGCCTGCCCATGCGCCCTCCTCGTCTCGCGGCCCGGGGTCAACCTAGCGGTGGACGACGACGAGGGCCGCGCCCGGCGTCCCGGGCGCGGCCCTCGTCGAGGGAGGTCAGGTCAGCGCGTCTCGCGGTGCACCGTGTGGCGGCCGTCGCGCGGGCAGAACTTCTTCATCTCCAGGCGGTCCGGGTCGTTGCGCCGGTTCTTCCGGGTGATGTAGTTCCGGTCCTTGCACTCCACGCACGCCAGGGTGATCTTCGGGCGGACGTCGGCGGTCTTGCTGGCCACGGGAACAGCCTTCTCTCGCGGGGTCGTCGGTCGGCTGCGCGGGCGCAGCCACGGTCGCGTAGCGGGGGCGGGAGTCGAACCCGCGACACATCGATTATGAGCCGATTGCTCTAACCACCTGAGCTACCCCGCCCTGGAGCCCCAATAGGGAATCGAACCCTAGACCTTCTCCTTACCATGGAGACGCTCTGCCGACTGAGCTATTGGGGCGGCAGACGCTGAGGTTACACGGCGGTGCCCGGCGGCGGGAAATCGGCCCGCAGGGCTCACCGGCCCGCGGCTGACCCGAACGGGCTATCCATTCCGGACACCCCGCTGCCGACGACAGGCCCATGCTGCTCTCCGCGCCGCGTGAGGACCTCGTCCAGGCCTCGCGGATCCTGCTCGGCGAGCGCACCGCGCCCACGTCGGCGCACGACCTGGCGATCGAGCTGCGGTCTCGCGGCTGGACGGTCGACACCGGCCACCTCGAGCAGGTGCTCGCCCGCACCGACCGGGTGTTCCTGCGCGTCGGCGACGGCTTCCTCGCCCTCCCGGCGCCGCGAGACGGCGACGGTCCGGTGGCGGCGGCGCCGCCGGAGGTGAGCGCCGAGGAGCTGAGCGCGCACCTGGTGCGGCTGCTGGCGTCCCCGTGGTGGCGGCTGGTCGCCGTCCGCGCCGCGTTCCCGCCGCCCCTGGAGGAGCCGGCGACCGCGGTCGCCCGGCGCCTGGACGCCGACCGCCGGGCCCGGGTCTTCCGGGTGGCGAAGGTGCGCCCGCAGCGCCGCCGACTGCTGATCGCGTGGGTCGACCAGGTCACGCTGGTGCGTCAGGAGAGCCTGCGCTCGTGGCCGTGCTGGGCGGTGCGCGACCTGCCCCGGTGGCGTCCCGGGCCTGGCCCGGTCAACCTGCGGTACGAGGGGCTCCCGCCGCAGGAGGTGGCGCTCGTGCGGGCCGAGCCGGACGCCGGCGCGATGGCCGAGCTCCTGCTCACCGAGCTCATGGCGGCGGGCGTGCGCCCCGGCGACGTGTGGATCGAACCGGTGCCGGTCGACGGTCGCGGCGTCGAGGCCCGCCAGCGCGAGCTGGCCGCCGGTGCCGTGGCGCCCGAGTGGGTCGGCGCGATCACCCTCGACGAGCTCGCCGGGCTCGTGGCCGACCCACCCCAGGGCGGCGCGCCGGGCCTGTCCCGGGGCCGGGTCGGAGAGGCGCCACGCCGCCGCTGAGGCCCGGTCAGCCCCGCGGCGCGACCGCAGGGGTGAGCAGCTGGTCGGTGGGCGCGAAGTCGTCGGTCAGCACCCGCCCGCCCGCCAGCGGGTCGTCGTCGGTCACCAGCCGCACCTCGACGCCGTCCCCGGCCGCGACCCGGACGTCGTCCAGCCGGACGGCGTCCACACCCCCGCGGGCCGCGAGCAGGACGACGTTGCCGCCGGCGCCCTCCGCGCCCGGCCGGGTGGTCCCCGGCTCGGCCAGCACCGCGACGTCCCCGAAGACCTGCCGCAAGGTGGCGACCTCCGCCCGCAGCAGCGCCAGGTCGCCACGGTCGATCACGTTGAGCACGTACAGGCCGCCGGGTCGCAGGACCCGGCGGACCTGCTGCGCCGCCTGCGTCGTCGCGAGGTGCCAGGGCACCGCCACCGAGCCGAAGGCGTCGCCGACGACGAGGTCCGCGCTGGCCGTTGGCAGGGCCGTGAGCGTCACCCGGGCGTCGCCCTCGACGAGGCGGGTGCCCGGCGGTGTCCCGAGCTCGGCGCGCACGAGGTCGAGCACGGCCGCGTCGATCTCGAGGACGACCTGGTCGCTGCCCGGCCGGGTCGCCGCCAGCCAGCGGGGCACGGTGAGCGCGCCCCCACCGA
>JBMOMI010000490.1:0-2980 GCA_049325235.1 Actinomycetota bacterium
CTCGTCGCCGGCCCGGGCGTCGCCGCGGTCTGGTCGTCGGCCAGCGGAGCGCCGGCGCTGGTCGCCGCTCGCGCGGTCGCGCCGAGCGCGTACTCCTCGGGTGTCCCGTTCGAGACGGCGCGCGACTACCTGCTGTCCCTGCCGGGCATCCCGGAGGACCTCGCGTCGCAGCTGCGCGCCTTCTCCGGGGACGGGACGACGTTGCCGCTGCCCTTGCCGGCCGAGCAGGTGACGAGCACGCCCGCCGAGGTCGGGGGAGCTCCGGCCACGGTGCTCGCCTCGCGGGACGGGGCGCTGCACGGCGTGGTCTGGGTGGACGACGGCGTCGTCACGCTGGTGGCCGGTTCGCTGAGCGCCGACGAGGTGCTGTCGGTCGCGCGTGGGCTGCGGTAGTGGCGACCTCCCTGGACGCCGCGCAGCGGCTGCTCGCCGAGCTGCCCCCGTCACCGGCGGTGTGGTGCTCGGGGCTGCGCAAGCGGTACGGGCGGCAGACCGCGGTCGACGGCGTGTCGCTCACCGTCGGCCGCGGCGAGGTGCTGGGACTGCTCGGCCCGAACGGGGCCGGCAAGACCAGCGTCATCAAGATGCTGCTCGGGCTGGTGCGGCCCGACGCCGGGGAGGTGCTGTTGCTCGGGCGCCCCGCCGAGGACCCGCGGGCCCGGGCCCGGGTCGGCTACCTGCCCGAGCTCTTCCGGTACCAGCCGTGGCTCACCGCCGCCGAGGTGCTCGCCCTGCACGTGCGGCTCGCCGGCGTGCGGGTGCCGGACGCCGAACGGCGGGAGTGCCTCTCGCTGGTCGGGCTCGCGAGCCGCGCCGGCGACCGGGTCGGCGGGTTCTCCAAGGGCATGCAGCAGCGCCTGGGCCTGGCCGTCGCGCTGGTGGCGCGTCCGGAGCTCGTCGTGCTCGACGAGCCGACGAGCGCGCTGGACCCGCTCGGGCGGGCCGACGTCCGGGACCTGCTGCTGTCCCTGAAGTCCCGCGGTGTCGCCGTCCTGCTCAACTCGCACCTCATCGGGGAGGTGGAGCGGGTGTGCGACCGGGTCGTGATCCTCGACAAGGGCCGGGTCGCGGCGTCCGGGACCCTGGACGAGCTGCTCGGCCGCCGCGAGCTGCGGCTGCTGCTGACGGACCTCACCGCGGCGGTGGAGGAGCGGCTGCGGGCGACCGGGCCCGTGACCCGCGCCGGCGACTGGGTCACGGTGGCGCTGCCGGCGCAGGACGACGGGACGGCGGTCCCCGACCTGGTGCGCGACCTGGTCGGCCTCGGGGCCCGCGTGCACGCGGTCGAGCCGGTGCGGATCAGCCTCGAGCAGCGGCTGCTGGACGTGCTGCGAGCGGGCTCCGCGGGCCCGGGAGGTGACCGGCGATGACCGGCCGCACGGTGCTCACCGTCGCCGCCCTCACCCTGCGGGAGGCCGCGCGCCGCCGCGTGCTGTGGGCGCTCGGCGCGATGACCGTCGTCCTGCTCGCGCTCAGCGCCTGGGGGTTCTCCCGGATCGCCGCGGAGTTCGAGACGTTCACCAGCGGGGAGGCCGTGCTGGTCTCGTCCATGGTGCTCAACCTCGTGATGTTCGGGTTCAGCCTGATCGCCGCGCTCGGCACGGCGTTCCTCGCCGGCCCCACCCTGGCCGGTGAGGTGGAGTCCGGGATGGCGCTCGCGGTGCTGGCGCGGCCGGTCCGCCGCTCGGCGGTGCTGGTGGGCAAGTGGCTCGGGCTCGTGGTCTTCGGCACCGGCTTCGTGGTGGTGGCCGGGCTCGCCCAGTTCCTCGTCGTCCAGGTCACGGTCGGCTACTGGCCGCCGCAGCCGGCGGCCGGCCTGGCGCTGCTCGCGGCGCAGACGACGGTGCTGCTCACGCTCGCCCTGCTGCTGTCCACCGCGATCTCGCCGATGGCGTCGGGCGTCGTGGCCGTCGGCCTGTTCGGCGCCACGTGGATCGCGGGCGTCGTCGGCGGCGTCGGCGAGGCGCTCGGCAACGAGGGCGTGGCGCGGGTCGGCGCGGTCTCCCGGATGCTGCTGCCGACGGACGGCCTCTGGCGCGGGGCCATGCACGCGCTGCAGGACGCGTCCTTGCTGGCGCAGTCGCCCGCGGCCTTCGAGGGGCACCCGTTCCTCAGCGAGGCCGGGCTGACCCCCGCGTACCTCGCGTGGGCCGTCCTCTGGGTCGCGCTCGTGCTGGGGCTCGCCGCGCTGACCTTCCAGCGCCGCGACCTGTGATCAGTGCCTTCGCGCGCGCGTCGGCGGTTGGGCGGCCCATGCCTCTCGAGCCCTCCTCAGACGGTCTGAGGAACGGGCGCCCGAGCCTCAGACGGTGTGACGTCAGGTCTCGAACGACGAGCCGCTCGACTGCTGTGGACAACGGTTCCGACACCCCGGCGCACGGCACGCTGGCGACGTGGACACCACCTTCACGATCGGATACGTAGCCCGACGCAGTGGCATCCCGGTGTGGCAGCTGCGTCACTACCACCAGCGCGGGTGGCTGCAGCCCAGCTGCGTCGACCCAGCGACGGGACGGCGCCGATATGGGGAGGACGACCTTCGCCGCGCACGTCTGGCCGGCGCCCTGCGACAGACGGGGATGCCCGCCGCCGAGGCGGTCGCGGCCGCGGTCGCCGATGACCGCCTCGCCGTCCTCGCCCACCTGGACGCCGTCGCTGCGGCCTCGGCCACGATCCGCCAGCTGATGCCGCCCGAGCGTCCAGGGCTGGTGCGCCGGCTGCGTGTCCCCTCCGAGTACCCCGCCGCTCGCCGGGCGGATCCGGGCGGCGACCCGGTGACGGAGCTGGCGGTCTTGCAGACCCGCGTCGCCGCGGCCCGCGGCGTCGCCGTCGCCGATCTCCCGCGAGCCACGGGACGTCCGGCTCCACTGGCCGCCGGGCCGTCTGTCAGCTTCCACTCCGAGGGTGCAACCGCCTACCTGGAGCTGCCGTGGGACGACGCACCTCTGCCCGAGGGACTCACCGCACGCTGGGTGCCGAG
>JBMOMI010000491.1:0-2976 GCA_049325235.1 Actinomycetota bacterium
ATCGTCCGGCCAAACAAGCTCGCCGACGCCGTGCCGGGAGGGGGTGCAAGCTACCGTTCTTCCTCCGCCGCGCCGTCCCCACGGTCGCGCTGGCGGCCGACTCGCTCGGTGAACCGGCCCGACAACTTCCCCGTGACCGACCGCGCGCGGTCCAGCGTCTCACCAACCCGGCGTCTGGCGGTGCCGGCGACGTCAGCGCCTGACTCGAACGCTTTGTCCTTTACGTCCGAGGCCGCCTCGACCCAACGCCTGGCCGCCAGCAGGTCGCGGTCACGTTGGATCCCGAGGCGACTGTCGAGTTCGGTGACGGACGCCGCGACGTGATTACTTGATCGCACGATGGCGGGCGCGGTATTCGGGTGCAGCAGAACCTTGTCGTTGGCGGTGCCGGCAGCCTCGTCAAGACGAGCCATGAGGCGCCCAGTACTCTGGGCGATGAGGTCCATCCGCTGCTGGCGAGCCGCGCGCAAGGCAAGGCGGTGCCGGTCGAGCTCGTCAGGAGCAGCATCCAGCACGCGGTCCAGTTCGAGGATGGCGATGGCGTCCTGCAGTTGGAAGCACCGCGCCAGGACCGCGAGCCACTCCTGGACCTGCGCCCCTGCTGCCTCGGACGCCTCGGCCAGGTCGCCGAACTTGGCGGCGTTCTCCACCTTGCTCGCGAGGGCGTCGAGCTGCCGCAAGGCGTACGCCTGTGTCCGCGCGACCGTCATGCCGGTGCCTTGCACCTTCGACCAGGTGACCTCGGAGACGACCCCCACGTGGTCGCGGACGGTCATCGCCTCCTCGATGACCAGCTCGACGCCGATCATGTCGGCCAGCACAGCGTCCTTCTGGGCCCGAATGACGTCGTCAAGTTTTCGATCGATCACGGCGAGGTAGTCCGTGACCTCGTCCATCGCCTGCTGCATCGCCAGCTGCATCATCATCCCGGCGGCTCCGGACAGGAGGGCAGGGTTGGCGCCCAACACCGGACCCTTCGAGATCTGAATCCACTGCTTGATCTCCCCCGGCTTGCCAATCATGGCGTGGCTGACACCGGGGGTCTTGGTCTCCATCAAGCCGTACTGCCGCACCCGATCTGCGGACTCCTTGGTCAGCTTCACCCACCGTCCGGAGTTCCCGGAGATCTCCGCGACGGCCTGCATCCCGACGGCGCCGGTGCCCATCACCTGCCGCAAGCGCGATAGTCCAAGATCCTTGGAGGGCAGTCCCTCGGCTGCCAGGAAGGCCTCCACTGCCGTCGAGTCCCCGATGACCGCCAGGCTCTCGCCGTCGCTGATCAACTGAATGTCGTCGGTCATCGTCCATCCCCGTTCGTTGAGACGCTGCCACGCCCGGCGCTGGGCAGCGCGATGGGCCGATGCTAGTGCTCCAACCCCCACCCGGGCGGTGACGACGGTGACCGTGACCGAAGATCACCGACGTCGACTCCCTACCCCCGCCGAGTCATCCCCTCCCGCAGAACCACGTCGGCGCCCGCCCGGTCGGCCAGTCGTTCCGCCAGCGTCCGCACGGCTAGCTCCGGCGGAAGACTGCCGGCGAACTTCAGCCCGCGGATGGCGGCCCCATCGACGTCGGGCAGCCATCGGTCCCCCGGATCGATACGGGAGATCGCGGCCCGCAGCTCGGCGATCCCGACCCCTCCCCGCAGCCGGATGCGGTCGTTCTCGTACCGGCTGCGCGCGTCCACCAGATCCGGCACCGCGGCAGCCAGGGTGGCGTTGGCCCGTGCACCGGCCCACGTCCACCACCAGGCGTCCTCAACATCGACGACCGTCGAGCCAGCGGCCACGGTCGGGTCCGCGAGCTCACGCTCGCGCACGAGCGCCTGCTGGGCGCGCGCGCTGAGGGTGACCGGCGGCGTCGTGCCGAGCAGGACGTCGCGCTGGGCGCGGGTCATCTCGAACGACAGGGGCTGGGGCTGGCCCTGCCAGCGCATCCTCGTCTTGTCCTCGGCCGGTTCGACCCAGCAGCGGCGTCGCCGCCAGTCGATATGCGTGACTCGCCAGGCACGTGCGGCGAGGACGATCAGCCGTGGCCCGTCGACCTTGCGGGTCAGCACGAGCGGGTCGACGGTCCCGAGCTCCTGGCGGCCGGCGATCACGGTGAACTGCGGCTCGGCCGTGAAGGAGGTGACGAGATCCATGAAGTGCCGGTGACCGTAGCGGCGTTCGGCTTCCGGACCGATGAACAGCATCCCCGAGTCGTGGTCGAGGTGCCCTGTGGTGACGAGCCAGTCGACGATGGCGTCGGCGTCTGCAGGATCCACGCCGCCGACGTCGACCCACTCCCGCCAGGTCGCGTCGCCGACCCGGTGCTCCTGCAGGCACACGCCCAGCAGCTGCTGGGCGACCAGGTGCCGTGGCGAGGGCGGGGGCACAACCGGCTCGACCCAGCCCTGCGCCCACAGCGACAGCAGGCCGGCGCTGTGCACGAGGGACTCGCCGGAGGTGGCGAGGAACAACGCGTTCCGGGAGGTGTCCGCGCGCCGCCCGGTACGCCCGAGCCGCTGGAGGAACGACGCCACCGTCCTCGGGGCGTCGACCTGGACGACGCGGTCCAGGTCACCGACGTCGATACCGAGCTCGAGCGTGGACGTCGAGACGATGACGCAGTCGCGGGCCTCCGCGAACGCCGTCTCCGCCCGCCGGCGCTCGTCCACCGACAACGACGAGTGGGACACGAACGTGGTGACGTCGTGGCTGCGCAAGGAGACCGCCAGCTCCTCCACCTGCCGCCGGCTCTCGCAGAACACGAGCCGCTTCTCACCCCGGTGCAGCGAGGCGATGACCTTGGCGGCGTTCGGTACCGAACCGACGTAGTCCAGGGCGACGTCGGCGCTGGGCGCGGCGGCCGCCTGCTGTGGCATCACCACCCGGGCCCGCCCGTGGGCGGGCTGGCTGCCCTGCAGCCAGGTGAGCAGCTGCTCCGGGTTCCCGACGGTGGCGGACAGTCCGCCCCGCTGGAGCCGGCGTC
>JBMOMI010000492.1:0-2975 GCA_049325235.1 Actinomycetota bacterium
GGACGGGCTACCGCCACGGTCGCCGCGTCCAGCCGCGCCGCCTGCTCGGCGAGCGCCCGCGGGTCGGCGCCGCCTGCGGCGAGCGCGACGACGCGGAACCGGTCGGGGTTGCGCCGGACGACGTCCTCGGCCTGCGTGCCGATCGAGCCGGTCGAGCCGAGCAGGACGACGTTGCGCCGGGTCACTGGGCTCCTTCGGTCTGTAACGGGTGCAATCGGACAAGTCAGACTGTTGCCGCGATCCGCGGCGTCCCTAGTGTCGCGCCCACGACGGCCGCCGCCCGAGGCGGCCCGGGAGCTCGGGAGTTCACCGGCATGACACGACGCCTGTCCTTCGCTGCCCTGCTGGCCGCGGCCGGGGCCCTGGCCGCAGCGGCCGGCCTGGCCGGCCCGGCCACCGCCGCACCCGGCTCGCCGCAGCCGCACCCGGCCGCCACGACCGCCGCCGAGCACCAGCGGGTGGTCGACTACTGGACCCCCGAGCGCATGCGGTCGGCCAAGGACGCCTCCGTGCTGGTGGCCGGTGGCCGCGCCGGGGACGGACGGGTGGCGTCCGGCACTCCGACGGTGGTGCCGGCCGCACAGCCCGTCGCGAAGGGCAAGCCCGGCGGCGGAGGCGGCGAGACCGGCGCGGTCACCGGCGCGCCGTGGACGTCGGGCGGCCAGGTGGTCAGCACGACCGGGAAGGTGTTCTTCAGCATCGGCTCGAGCAACTACGTCTGCTCCGGCAGCGCGGTGAGCAGCGGCAACGAGTCGCTCGTGCTCACCGCCGGCCACTGCGTCGCCGACAACGGCACCTACGTCACCAACTTCGCCTTCGTGCCCGCCTACGACGACGGTGCCCGCCCGTACGGCACGTGGACCGCGCGTTCGCTCGTCACGACGGACCAGTGGCGCAGCGGCGAGGACTTCGACTACGACCTCGCGTTCGCGGTGACGAACACCCTGAGCGGCGCGACGCTCACCGACACCGTCGGCGGCCAGGGCATCGGGTTCGGCCTGCCGCGCGGCACCTTCATGCACGCCTTCGGCTACCCGGCGGCCCGGCCCTACGACGGCTCGGACCTGACCTACTGCGCCGGGACGGTGTTCGACGACACCTACTACGGCAGTGGCGACCTGGGGATGACGTGCGACATGACCGGCGGCTCCTCCGGCGGTCCGTGGTTCTACGAGTTCAACGGCTCCACCGGCACCCTGAACTCGGTGAACAGCTTCGGCTACCGCGGCGTCAAGGACGTCATGTGGGGGCCGTACTTCGGCGCCGTGGCGCAGGACCTCTACACCTCCGTCGCCACCTCCTGACCCCTGCGGTGGTACGCCTCGCGGCGGCAGACGCCGTGCACGACCCACGCGGCGCCGGCGACGACGAGGACGTCCCCGACGCTGAACACGTTGGCCAGCCAGAACGGCTCCGGTACCGCGAAGACGTCCCCGAGCCAGCCGAGCACCGCGCCGTCCACGGGGCCGGAGTTGAGGAACGCGGTGCCGGTGTCGACACCCGCCGCGGCCAGCGCGTCCGGCGACGCCGGCAGCGTGCCGCCGTTGAGCGCGATCACCACTCCGTTGCAGGCGGCACCGACGGCGACGAGCCACAAGCCGGGGACGCGGCGGTTGGCGACGACGAACGCCCCGGCGAGCACGTAGGTGAGAACGTGGGCGCCGGCGGCGAGGGCGCCCGGAAGACCGGGCACCTCCAGCACCACGACCTGCATACCGAGCGCCAGGGCGGCGATCGCGAGAAGGACGCAGGCGACGACGAGCACGTGAGACCTCCTAGGACCCGGCCGACCCGACCGGACGACGCTGCCCGCCGTGGGCGCTCGTGATGGGGACGACGTCCGCGGAGGGTTCCCGCTCCTCCTGGGCGGCGAGGAAGTCGTCCATCTGGTCGCGGCTCATCGGCCGGCCGACCAGGTAGCCCTGGAGCCGGTCGCACCCGAGGGCGTGCAGCCGCCCGGAGACCGCGCCGGACTCGACTCCCTCGGCGACCACGGTGAGGCCGAGGTTGTGGCCGAGCTCGATGATCGACCGCACGAGGATCTCGTCGTTGCCTCGGGCGCCCAGCGACCCCACGAAACTGCGGTCGATCTTGAGCTCGTCGACCTGGAGCCGCTGCAGGAGCACCAAGGACGAGTAGCCGGTGCCGAAGTCGTCGATCGCGAGCTTGACGCCCATCTCCCGTAGCTCGCGCAGGATCGCCGCGCCCTGCCGGGCGTCGGACATCAGGCTGCTCTCGGTGACCTCGATCGTGAGCCGTGAGGCGGGCACGTGCCGGGCGTGCAGGTGCTCGGCCACCCGGCCGGGCAGTGCCAGGTCGGACAGCTGGCGCGCCGACAGGTTCACGGACACGCCGATGTCCCAGCCCTGCTGGCGCCAGTGCCTCACGGCTTCGAGGGCCCGGTCGAGCACGCCGGTGGTGATCCGGGCGACGAGCCCGGCGCTCTCGGCCAGCGGGACGAACGTGCTCGGTGGCAGCAGTCCCTCCGTCGGGTGCTCCCAGCGCACCAGTGCCTCGACCCCCACGACCCGGTTCAGCCGGACGTCGAGCTGCGGCTGGTAGTGGACGACGAGCCGGCCCTCGTCGATGGCGTCCCGCAGGTCCGGCAGCAGGTGCAGGCGCTCCGCCGACCCGGTGACGGTGCCGTGCCGGAAGACGCTGTAGCGCGCCCGCTCCCGCTTCGCCTCGTACAGGGCGATGTCCGCCTCCTTGAGGAGGCCGTGCACGTCCACGTCCCGGCCACCGCAGGTGGTGATGCCGATGCTGCACTGCACCGTGAGCCGGGTGCCGTGCAGGTCCAGGGGCCGCGAGAGGGTGAGCAGCAGCTGGTCGGCGAGCCGCCCCGCGGCCAGGGTCGGGGAGTCGGCCCACAGCAGGACGGCGAACTCGTCACCGCCGAGCCGGGCGACGGTGACCTGGTGCTCGTCCTCCCCGCCGAGGCTACGGGCTTCCAGCCGGGACGCCGCCTCGATGCG
>JBMOMI010000493.1:0-2960 GCA_049325235.1 Actinomycetota bacterium
CGCGGCACCGGGCGCCGACACGGCGGCGTCCCGGTCGGTACCGGCCGGCCCGGCCGCGGGCAGGCCCGCGACCAGGGTGCGGCAGGCCGCACCGCACGAGGCCAGTGCCTGGCGCAGCTGCCCGGTGGACCGGGTCAGCGCCGTCAGGGCGTCGGCGATCGCGGCGTCCACCTCCGGCGGTGCCTCCAGGCGCATCCGCTCGAGCCGGGGCACGCTGTCACGCACGAACGTGACCACCTCGTCCAGGTGCTCGGTGTCGCCGTCAGCCGCGTAGGCGTCCAGCAGGTGCCGCGTGCCGGTGGTGGCGGCGGCGGTGAACTCGTCGAGGGCGGCGACCGTGCGCGCCGTCCCGGCCCCGGAATCGGCCTCCAGGAGCAGCATCTCGGCCTCGTCCAGGCGGGTCCGGGCCAGGTCGAGCTCCGTGGAGCCGCGGGCCGCGTCACCCGCGGCGAGCGTGAGCCGGACCTGCTCGACGCCGCGCTTGACCGGGTACAGCAGCTCGCCGGGCAGGGCGGTCGTGCTGGCCAGCGCCACTCCGGTGCCGCCGAGCAGGGTCGCGGCCAGCGCGCCGGCGGCGATCCGGGTGGCCCGGGGCCGGTGCGGCCGGTCGGCGTCCGCCGGACGGCGCGGCGGGGGCAGGTGCTCCCGGACCGCCCGCCGTGCCTCGGCCTCGGCGAGGAGCCGGGTCCGCAGATCGGCACGGAAGTCGTCGTCCGGTCGCAGGGGCTGGCGCGGCAGGCGGCGCAGCTCCGTGGTGAGCCCGGCCAGCCGGGCCAACCACTCGTCGTCGGTGCGGCCGCCGTCCACGGCCCGGGCGAACGCCTCGGCGCGGGCACGCGGCACCAGAGCGCGGGGCGTCATGCCGTACCCCCGCGCTCGGGCAGTCTCGTCGTCCGTCGCACACCAGGCCAACGGCGGGCGAGTCCCGGGGTTACGGTCTGCGACCGGTGCGTTCCTGCCGGGGTCATGGCCGCTCTCCCAGGATGCCCGCGAGGGCCCGTACCGCGCGCAGCTGCAGCTGCTTCACGGCGCCCTCGCTGCGGCCGAGCACCTGCGCGGTCTCCGCCAGCGACATCTCGTGGAAGAACCGCAGCACCAGGCACTCCTGCTGCTCCGGCTTGAGCTGGCGCACCGCCTCCACCAGCCGCTCGTTGCGGCTGCGCTCGAGCACCGCGTCCTCGGGGCCGGGGGCGTGGGTCCCGCGGCCACCGTCGCCCGCGTCGGCGGCGTCGGCGCCGAGCAGCTCCTCGGTGGTGATCTCCATCCTGGTGCGACCGGCCCGGTGGTGGTCGGTGACGAGGTTGCGGGCGATGGTCACGAACCAGGCGGCGATGTCGCGGCCCTGCCAGCGGAAGGCGTCGAGCCGGCGCAGCGCCTTGAGGAACGTCTCCGAGGTGATGTCCTCGGCGAGCTGGCGGGAGCCGACCCGGACGTAGACGTAGCGGTAGACCACGTCGACGTACTCCTCGTAGAGCTGGCCGAACGCCTCCGCGTCACCGCGCTGGGCGAGCTCGACCAGGGCGCGCACCCGTTCCAGGCGCGCGGCCTCGGCCGGGTCGGGTGCGTCGTCCTGCCCGCCGGGGAGGGTCCCGGAGGGACCGAGCGCGGGGCCGACCGCGGCGCCGTCGACCGCCATCGCGACGAGCACCCTCAGATCGGCCAGCCAGGGCCGGCCGGCCAGCGCGACGGAGCCCGCGGCGGCGACCGGCATCCCGGTGCTGATCAGACTGCCGACGATCCGGACCACCCCACTGCGTCCCGTTCCTGGCGTTGGTTACCGAGCAGTAATGCGCAGTTCGCCGCAGATCGCAAGTGACGGGCGTCACAGTACCCTGGCGGCGGGCTGCTGTCCCGTCGACGAGGCCCGCCCCCTGCGGTGGCGCACGGCCGCGGTCACGGCCCCGCCCACGAGCCCGCCGACGGTCACCGCCGGCACCCCCCAGCGGGCAGCGCGGCGGCCGCGGCGGTAGTCCCGCACGTCCCAGCCGTGGGAGCCGGCGTGCGCGCGCAGGTGCTTGTCCGGGTTGACGACCACCGGGTGCCCGACGAGGGACAGCAGGGGGATGTCGTTGGCCGAGTCGCTGTACGCCGAGCAGCGGCGAAGGTCCAGCCCCTTGCGCTCCGCGAGCGCCCGGACGGCCTCGGCCTTGGCGGCGCCGTGCAGCGGCTCGCCGATGAGCGCGCCGGTGTACACGCCGTCCACGTGCTCGGCGACGGTGCCCAGGGCGCCGGTGAGCCCGAGGCGGTGGGCGATGACGGTGGCGACCTCGATCGGCGTCGCGGTGACCAGCCAGACCCGCTGCCCGCGGGCGAGGTGGGCGCGGGCCAGCTCGTGCGTGCCCGGCCACACCTTGCGGGCGATCACCTCGTCGTAGACCTCCTCACCGATCGCGGTGAGCTCGGCGACCGAGTGCCCGGCGACGAAGGCCAGTGCCCTCTCGCGGATGTCGGCGACGTGCTCGAGGTTCTCCCCGCGCAGCACGAAGGACGCCTGCTGCCAGGCGAAGCGGGCGATGTCGGCGAAGCGGAAGAAGCGGCGCCGGTACAGGCCGCGGGCCAGGTAGAAGATGCTCGCTCCGCGCACCACCGTGTTGTCGACGTCGAAGAACGCGGCGGCGGAGGGGTCCGGCGCCGGAGCAGCCGGCGGCTCGGTGACCGCGGCGGACGCGGCAGCGCGGCCGGCGCGTCGGCTCCGCCGCTGCTGCCAGGTGCTCCGCAGGCCCATCGGCCCCACCCTAGGTGCCCCCGTCCGGGCGCCGGCTCAGCCGCGGGTCGCCCGCATCACCTCGGCGAAGCGCAGGGCGCGCTGCACCGGGTCGACCGCGCGTGCGGCTCCCGGTCCGGCGACCGCGGCGGCGGCGCGCTGGCGCAGCAGGTCCTCCGGCGACGGGGGCGGGGGCGGCGCGGGCGCGGCCGGCCGGGACGCCGGACGGCCGGCGGACCGGCTGCTCGCGGCGCGA
>JBMOMI010000494.1:0-2958 GCA_049325235.1 Actinomycetota bacterium
GGGTGACGCTCGCGGTCTCGCCCGCCAGGTCCTCGCCGAGCACCGGCCGGGAACCCGAACCCTCGTCGTCCTCAACACGGTGCGGATGGCGGTCGACGTCGCCCGGGCGCTGGACCGCGCGCGACCCGAAGCCGAGGTGGTCCTGGTCCACTCACGCTTCCGAGCCGTGGACCGGAGTCGGCTCACCGAACGCGTCGTGACCCCCGTCGACCCCGACGGTCCGGGGACGATCGTCGTGGCGACCCAGGTCGTGGAGGCCGGCGTCGACCTCGACTCGCGAACCCTGGTGATCGAGGCCGCCCCCTGGCCATCAGTCGTCCAGCGCGCTGGGCGCTGCAACCGCTACGCGCAGTTCGACGACGGCCAGATCCTGTGGGCTCCTCCCCGTAGCGCGGCGCCGTATGCGCAGGAGGACGTCGACAGTGCAGTGGAGGCCCTCACCTCGATGGAGGGCGCGACGGTCAGCGCCGAGGACCTCCTCCAGACCGACGTGGCGACGGCGGACCCGGAGGTCCAGGTGCTTCGCCGCGCGGACTTCCTCGGACTCTTCGACACGGGGCCCGACCTCACCGGAGCGGACGTCGACGTCGCCCCCTTCATCCGGGTGTCGCAGGATCTCGACGTCCACCTGGCGTGGCTGGACGTCGACCCAGCAGTGGGGCCTCCGGCGGACACGCCGCTGCCGGACCCGGCCGTGCGCTGCCCTGTCCCCGTCGGCGCGCTCCGGGAGCTGAAGGCGACACTCTGGCGGCTGGACGCGGTGACGGGGCGGTGGCAGCCCACGACGAGAGGGACCCGTCCGCGGCCGGGGGAGGTGCTGGTTCTCGCGGCTCGCGAGGGCGGGTACGACCCGCGCTACGGCTTCCTTCCGAACGCGTCATCGCCGGTGGACCCGATCGTGGGGCCGGGGCAGGACAGCGACCCCCAGGCCGTGTCGGTCGAGGGGATGGCTACCGAGGTGGGCACTCTGGGGCAAGCGGCCTGGCTGTCGCTGACGGACCACCTGGACGACACCCTGGCACAGGCGCGAGCCCTGGTGACGGAGCTGGATCCGGATCTCGACGAGGACGTCGTCGAGGCAGTGGCGACTGCGGCCTACTTGCACGACGTGGGGAAGGCCGCGTCCGTCTGGCAGGAGGCCCTGCTGCGGAGCACCTCGGACGCCGCCGAGGACGCGCCGTCCCCGGGCGTGTCCCCCTGGGCGAAGTCCCCGACGCCGGGCCGTCGGCTCCTCGTCGAGGACCGACCTGGCTTCCGTCATGAGCTGGTGTCCGCCCTGCTGCTCGCCGGCCGGGAGGACCTGCCCGAGCCGCCCCTCGTGCGGTACCTGGTCGCGGCCCACCACGGGCGCATCCGCGTCCAGGTGCACGACCCGACGGCGTACCGCGGGGGCCAGCTGCTCGGCGTCCGTCACGGGGAGACCCTCCAGCTGGAGCCGGTCCGGGTCCTCGACGGCGTCGGCGCTGAGCTGCTGGTCGACCTCGGCGAGTTCTCCTTCGGCGGGTCGCAGTCCTGGACGAGGACGGCGCTGAAGCTGCGCGACGACCTCGGCCCCGTGCGGCTCGCATACCTCGAGACCCTCGTCCGCGTAGCGGACTGGCGCGCGAGTGCAGGGCTCCCGCTGCCTGGAGGTGATCCGCAGTGACGACTCCGGCGCAGACCACGGCCTGCGAGCTGCCGCTGCAGGGTCTGGGCGCCGTGCCGCTCGCCGGCTACCTGGCGTCCCTGGGCCTGCTGAAGGCCGTCGCCTCGCAGGCTGACGCCTCGGCGACTCTTCGCTGGGATGACGAGCGCCCGGTCCTGAGCTCCGCCGTCGGCGACGTCGCCCAGTGGCTCCTGGACGAGTACCGGCCGACCCCGGTGCTCAGTCCGTGGAACGGGGGCAGCGGCTTCGGAGCGAAGGACGGCAACCAGAAGAGAGCGCTGGAGGAGCTGCTCGCTCTCGACGCGAGCCGCGTCGGCGCGTTCCAGGAGTCCTACCCCGTTGCCGCTGCGGTCGCCGAGGAGTCGCTCTCCGGTCGGTGGAGCAAGCAGCGGGTCATCAGGGAGCTCCGCAACCGGGCGCCCGACGCACTGCTGGAGTGGCTCGACGCTGCAGTGGTGCTGGTCGGCGACGACCTTGCGTTTCCTCCGCTGCTGGGCACCGGCGGCAATGACGGCCGGCTGGACTTCTCCACCAACTTCCACCAGCGGCTGCTGGACGTCCTCAGGCCCGGCAACAGGTCGGCGTCGCTCCGATGGGCCCGCAGTCTCACCACGGGGGAGAGCGAGCGTCTGGTGCCGGCCGCCGTCGGCCAGTTCGACCCCTTCGGAGCGGGCGGCCGTAACAGCTCCGTCTTCGGGGCGGCCGACTCGGTCGTCAATCCGTGGCTGTACGTGCTCATGGTGGAGGGGGCGACCACGGTCGCGGCCGGCGTCTCGCGGCGACTCGGTGTGGAGCGCGGCCGCGCCGCGATGCCGTTCACGGTCTGGGGCTCTCCTGACGGTGGCGGGGCCGGGGCGGACAGCGAGGACAGCCGAGGGGAGTTCTGGGCCCCGACGTGGCGGGAGCCGCTCACCTGGCCCGAGGTGTCCCAGCTCTTCCGCGAGGCACGGGCGTCGTGGCGTGGGAGAACGGCGGCCCGCGCCGTCCAGATGTACGAGGCCTGTCGGGTGATGGGCGTGGCACGGGGAGTGGACGGCTTCACCCGGTACGGGTTCCGCCAGCGCAATGGACTGGCGTTCGTGGCCGTGGCCGTGGACGACGTACGAGTAAGAGCGATGCCGGAGGTCCGGCTCGCCGGACCTCTCGAGGACTGGCTCGACGAGATGCGCCGCGCCCAGCCACCCGCCGCGGTGGCCCTCGAGCTG
Organism: Actinomycetota bacterium; assembly: GCA_049325235.1. GTDB lineage: Bacteria > Actinomycetota > Actinomycetes > Actinomycetales > SCSIO-59966 > SCSIO-59966. The sequence continues at coordinate 2,851 of JBMOMI010000494.1, forward strand.
CGCAGGGCCGATGCCGCACACGTGTCGTTCGCCAAGGAGGGCGGTGGCCACCGCCTGCTCGAGCTGCTCGCTGCTGTCACCCGCCTCGAGCTCGCCGCGGGCCGGTCG
>JBMOMI010000495.1:0-2956 GCA_049325235.1 Actinomycetota bacterium
GTGCCGCTGCTCCTCGTCGCCCTGGAGCCGCCGTGGCCGGTGGCGCTCGCGCTGTTCGCGGCCTCGGGGGCGGCCGGCGCCTTCATGGTGCCGCTGCTCTCGGTGTTCACGGTGCTGGCCCCGGAGACGATGCGGGGGCGGCTCAACGGCCTCGCCGGGGCGGGGTTCTCCGCCGCCACGGTCGCCGGGTTCCTGCTCGCGGGCCTGCTCGCCGACCTCACCAGCCCGGCGTTCGCGGTGACGCTCGCGGGGGCCGCCGGCTGCCTGAGCGTGGCCGCCATGTGGGCGCTGTGGCCGCGCCGGGAGCTCGCGCGGGCGGCGCGCCACGCGTTCACGGCCTGAGGCGGGGGGGCCGAACGTCCCGTCGGGTCGGGACGTCCGGCAGGTACCCCCGGAGGTATCTGCGTCTAGCGTCGTCGTCGAAGGAGGCGACGATGAGAGAACTGGTCGTTCTGGGTGCCGGCACGGCCGGCACCATGGTGGTGAACAAGCTCCGCAAGCGGCTGGGCCCGGACTGGCGCATCACGGTCGTGGAGCGCAGCGAGCTCCACTACTACCAGCCGGGGTACCTGTTCCTGCCGTTCGGTACGTACTCCCCGGAGCAGGTGGTCAAACCGACCCGCACGTTCGTCCCCGACGGCGTCGACTTCGTGCACGGCGAGATCGAGCGCGTCGTGCCGGACGAGAACGCGGTCCTGCTGACCGACGGACGGCGCCTCGGTTACGACTACCTCGTCGTCGCGACCGGCACGACGCCGCGGCCCGACCAGACCCCGGGCATGCTCGACGGCGGCGAGTGGCACCGCAGCGTCCACGAGTTCTACAGCTTCGAGGGGGCGATGGCGCTCCGCGAGGCGCTGAAGGGCTTCAGCGGCGGCCGCGTCGTCGTCCACGTCACCGAGATGCCGATCAAGTGCCCGGTCGCTCCACTGGAGTTCGCCTTCCTCGCCGACGACCACTTCCGCGAGCGCGGGATGCGCGACCGTGTCGAGCTGGTGTACGTCACGCCGTTGCCGGGTGCGTTCACCAAGCCCGTCGCGTCCCGGATCCTGGGGTCGATGCTCGACGAGCGGAAGATCCACCTCGAGCCCGACTTCGTCATCGAGCGAGTGGACGCCGAGAGGAAGGCCATCGTCTCCTTCGACGAGCGCGAGGTGCCCTTCGACCTGCTCGTGACCGTGCCGCTGAACATGGGCGCGGACTACGTGGCCCGCTCCGGCATGGGGAACGAGCTCAACTACGTGCCGGTCGACAAGCACACGCTGCTGTCCACGACGTACGACAACGTGTTCGCGCTCGGTGACGCCTCCGACATCCCGGCGTCCAAGGCCGGGTCGGTCGCGCACTTCTCCGTCGAGGTGTTCGTGGAGAACTTCCTCGAGCACGTCACGGGCCGGCCGATGACCCACTCGTTCGACGGGCACGCGAACTGCTACGTCGAGTCCGGCCGCGGCAAGGCGCTGCTCATCGACTTCAACTACGACGTCGAGCCGCTGCCTGGTGAGTACCCCTTACCCAAGGTGGGCCCCTTCCGGCTGCTGGAGGAGACCCGCGTCAACCACCTCGGGAAGCTCGCGTTCCGCCACATGTACTGGAACCTCCTGCTGCCCGGGCGACCCATTCCCCTGCCCGCCCACATGTCGATGGCGGGCAAGCACACCCAGAGCCAGGAGGCCTGAGTCATGCCTGTCACCACGATCGCCGGCCACGACGTCCACGTCGACGAGGAGGGCTTCCTCACGTCCTACGACGAATGGACCCCGGAGCTCGCGAAGTCCCTCGCCGCCGCCATCGGCGTCGACCTCACCGACGAGCACATGAAGGTCATCACGTTCCTGCGTGAGGACTTCAAGGCCAAGGGAGAGACCCCGACGCTGCGCCGGGTGTCCACCGTCGGTGGCTTCCCGACCAAGCAGTTGTTCACGCTCTTCCCGAAGAAGCCTGCCAAGAAGATGTCGTACGTCGCCGGCCTGCCCAAGCCGCAGGGCTGCGTCTGAGCCGGCCGACCTCACCTCGAGAGGAAGCACGACGATGACCACCGTCGAGACCGCCCCGATCGTCCCGTCGTTCGACGACGAGGAGACCGGTCGCAAGCTCGCCATCATCTGCTCCAAGGGCAACCTTGACATGGCCTACCCGGGACTGATCCTCGCCAACGCCGCGCTCGGCGAGGGTGTCGAGGTGCACCTGTTCTTCACGTTCTGGGGCTTCGACATGATCAACCCCAAGACGATGAACGACCTGAAGTTCACGATGCTCGGCAACACCGCGACGCACATGCCGCAGGGGCTGGGCGGGCTGCCGGGGATGACCGCGATGGCGACGGCCCGGCTGAAGAAGTCGATCGCCGAGATCGGCGTCCCGACGGTGCCCGAGTTCCTCGAGCAGATCAAGGACTCCGGCGGCCACTTCTGGGCCTGCCGGATGAGCGCCGACATGCAGCACCTGGAGATGCCGGACCTGTGGGACGGCGTCGAGGCGATCATCAGTGCCGCCGACTTCATCGAGATGACCGACGGCGCCCAGCTGCTCTTCGTCTGAGGGATCGCATGGAGACGCAGAGCATGGAGGTCCGCGGCCTCGGCGGCGGCCGGTTCGGCGTGCAGGTGCGCGGCCACGAGGTCGTCGTCGACCAGCCGCGGGCCACGGGCGGGACCGACACCGGGCCCACCCCGACCGAGCTGTTCCTCGCCGGGCTGGCCTCGTGCGTCGCGTTCTACGCCGGCCGCTCCTGCGACCGGCACGGGATCGACCGCAGCGGCTTGGCCGTGACCCTGCGCTGGGCGCTGGCCACGGACCGGCCGGCACGCGTCGGCACGGTCGAGGTCGTCGTGACGCCTCCGCTGGCCTTGCCGGCCGAGCGTCGGGAGGCGTTCGCGGCAGTGGCCAAGGCCTGCACGGTGCACCACACCGTGGAGCACCCGCCGGCCGTCGAGCTGTCGGTGGTCGAGGTGGT
>JBMOMI010000496.1:0-2953 GCA_049325235.1 Actinomycetota bacterium
CGCTCGCCCGCAGCCCACTCCTCGGGGTCCGGGCTGAAGAAGCCGTAGTCGTACTCGGACAGCTCGTACGCCTGGCCGACGTAGCTCTCGAAGGCGGCGAAGCACCGGTCGTCCGCGGCCCACTCGACGTCCTCGACCGAGCGGTCGGCCGGCCCACCCATCTCCCACACCAGGTACACCTCGGCGTCGTGGGCGCTGGCGCACGGCACCGGCGTGGCCGGGTTGGCCGAGTCGGCCGGCAGGTCCAGGCAGTCTCCGACGTCGGCGCCGTCCACGCTGGACGCCGGGCCGAGCGACAGCGGTGTGACTCCCGGGACGCCGCCCGAGCTGGCGAACCACACCACGAGCCCGACCAGCCCGACGAGCAGCCACACGCCGGAGGCGGTCCCCGGCGGTCGTCCAGCACGCTAGGAGCGGGCGTCGAGCCGGCGGTACCGACTTGACGCCCGCTTGACCCGCGGCGTCCCCGGGTGTCAGTCGCGCGTGAGCTTGCGGTACGTCACCCGGTGCGGGCGGGCGGCGTCCGGGCCGAGGCGCTCGACCTTGTTCTCCTCGTAGGCCTGGAAGTTGCCCTCGAACCAGTACCAGGCACCCGGCTTCTCGTCCGTGCCCTCCCACGCGAGGATGTGTGTGGCGACCCGGTCGAGGAACCAGCGGTCGTGGGAGATCACGACGGCGCAGCCGGGGAAGTCGAGCAGCGCGTTCTCCAGCGAGCCGAGCGTCTCGACGTCCAGGTCGTTCGTCGGCTCGTCCAGCAGGAGCAGGTTGCCGCCCTCCTTGAGGGTGAGCGCCAGGTTCAGACGGTTGCGCTCACCGCCGGACAGCACGCCGGCCGGCTTCTGCTGGTCCGGCCCCTTGAACCCGAACTGCGACACGTACGCACGGGACGGGATCTCGACGTGGCCGACCTGGATGTGGTCGAGGCCGTCGGAGACGACCTCCCAGAGCGTCTTGTTCGGGTCGATACCGGCACGGCTCTGGTCGACGTACGCGATCTTGACGGTCTCGCCGACCTTGACGGTGCCGGCGTCCGGCTCCTCGAGGCCGACGACGGTCTTGAACAGGGTGGTCTTGCCGACGCCGTTCGGCCCGATGACGCCGACGATGCCGTTGCGGGGCAACGAGAACGACAGACCGTCGATGAGCACGCGGTCGCCGAAGCCCTTGCGCAGGCCGTCCACCTCGATGACCTGGCTGCCCAGGCGCGGGCCCGGCGGGATCTGGATCTCCTCGAAGTCCAGCTTGCGCGTCCGCTCCGCCTCGGCCGCCATCTCCTCGTAGCGGGCGAGTCGCGCCTTGGACTTCGCCTGCCGCCCCTTGGCGTTCTGCCGCACCCACTCCAGCTCGCTGGCCAGCCGCTTGGCGAGCTTGGCGTCCTTCTTGCCCTGGACCTGGAGGCGCTCCTTCTTCTTCTCCAGGTACGTCGAGTAGTTGCCCTCGTAGGGGTAGAGGCGGCCGCGGTCGACCTCGGCGATCCACTGCGCCACGTTGTCGAGGAAGTAGCGGTCGTGGGTGACGGCGATGACCGCGCCCGGGTACTTCGCCAGGTGCTGCTCGAGCCACTGCACGCTCTCGGCGTCCAGGTGGTTGGTGGGCTCGTCGAGCAGCAGCAGGTCGGGCTTGGAGAGCAGGAGCTTGCACAGCGCGACGCGGCGCCGCTCACCGCCGGAGAGCACCGTGACGTCGGCGTCCGGCGGAGGGCAGCGCAGGGCGTCCATCGCCTGCTCGAGCTGGGACTCCAGGTCCCACGCGTCGGCGTGGTCGAGCTCCTCCTGCAGCTCGCCCATCTCGGCGAGCAGGGCGTCGTAGTCGGCGTCCGGCTCCCCCATGAGGACGCCGATCTCGTCGAACCGGTCCTTCTTCTTCTTGATGTCGCCCAGACCCTCCTCGACGTTGCCGAGCACGGTCTTGGCCTCGTTGAGCGCCGGCTCCTGCTCGAGGATCCCCACGGTGTACCCCGGGGACAGCCGCGCCTCACCGTTGGACGGCTGGTCCAAGCCGGCCATGATCTTGAGGATCGTCGACTTCCCCGCGCCGTTCGGCCCCACCATGCCGATCTTGGCGCCGGGGTAGAACGACATCGTGACGTCGTCAAGGATCAGCTTGTCGCCGTGAGCCTTGCGCGCCTTGTACATCGTGTAGATGAACTCCGCCATGACCTCCAGGCTAGTCGCCGCACGGCCGTGCCCCGTGCGCCGTCCGCGGGGCACGGGCGGCGCACGGGAGACCTCAGATCCGCGCCGGCTCCTCCTCGCCGGCGAACGAGGCGGCCAGGTACGCGTCGTCGTCGGCGTCGTCCACCAGCTCGCCGTCCGCGGTGGCTCCGACTCCCTCCTCGGGGTCGGCGACGCCGTTGGCCGGCAGGTCGAGCCGCTCGCTGCGCACCACCCGGTGGAACGTCGACGTCCCCCACGCCAGGTCGTGGCCGACGGCGTCGGCCTCGATCTCGACCGACGTGCCGCTGCGGCCGTCCTCGGTCTCCCACGACGCGGTGCGCACACGACCGACGACCACGACCCGGTCGCCGCGCCGCAGCGACTGCGCCGTGTTCGCCGCCAGACCGCGCCAGCACGACACCCGCCACCAGCTCGTCGGCCCGTCGACCCACGTGCCGGTGCCGCGGTCGAAGCGCCGCCGGGTCGACCCGACGCGGAAGTTCGTCACCTCGGCGCCGTTGTCGAGCCGGCGGTAGTCGGGGTCCGCGCCGAGGTTGCCCACCACGACGACGGTGTTCTCCAGCACGTCCGTTCCTCCTCACCCCCGCACCCTGCGGGTCCGCGTCGAGCCTGGAGGACCGGCGCCGGGACGAGACAGGCCGCGGTTCAGACCTGTGGACGACGGGACGAAGGACCCCGGCTGTGGAGGGGAAGTGGACCGCGCCGCCGCCCGGGCGGTTGCTCGCCCGACCCTCCGTTACTCGCGGCGGCTACCGTCCCGTCCGCCGCAGAGCCGC
>JBMOMI010000497.1:0-2948 GCA_049325235.1 Actinomycetota bacterium
CAGGCCGTGCCGATCGCGTACTCCTCCCGGTCCAGGGCGTAGTCGGACAGCGAGTCGAGCTCGTGCAGCAGCACCCGCCGGTCGGTGACCGTGTTGCGCGTCAGGTCGGGCAGCTCGTGCGTCTCGACGTACTCGCGGCGGGTCTGCTCGGGCAGGGTCGACAGCACGGCCTTGCCGAGGGCGGTGGCGTGCGCGGCGTCGTGGAAGCCGACCCAGAGGTCCGTGCGGGGCGCACCGGGGGAGTCGACGACGTCGACCAGCCGGATCTCACCGTCGTCGAGCACCGACAGGTACGCCGCGGCGCGCAGCTCGTCGTGCAGGTGCTGCAGCACCTGGTGGGAGTGGGACACGCTGACGACGCAGTGCGCGGGCCGTCCGGCCAGCGCGTCGGCGCGGTCGCCGAGCACGTAGCCGGCCTCCGTGCGCCGCAGGTAGCCCTCGTGCACCAGCGTCCGCAGCAGGTGGTACGTCGTCGGCAGCGGGACGCCGGTCTGCCGCGCCAGCGACTTCGCCGGCACGGGGCGCGTCGCGCTGCCCACCGCGTCGAGCAGGGACAGGGCGCGGCTGACCGAGCGGATGAAGGTGGGCTGCGTGGGCATCGTGGAGCCTCCTCGGCTCACGCTAGGGGCCCGTGATCGCACTGGCAACGCCCTGGGCGAAGTGCGCCCGCTTGTCCGGGGCTCGAGCAGCACCTAGGGGGCCGCGCTGCTCGTGGTCTGGGCGCGGCGGCTCAGCGGGTCGCCAGCGGCCCCCCGACCGCGTGCACCGGCTGCGGCAGCGGCGTCCCGGACCCGTCGCGCTTGCCGGTCGCGGGCGGCAGGTCCACAGCTGCCCCGGCCGACGACGTCGCGCGCGCCGGCCCCGGCCCGGCCCAGGCGAGCAGCAGCGAGTCCTCCCCGCGCAGGAACCGGTGGCACCGGATGCCGCCGGTGGCGCGGCCCTTGCCGGGGTAGTCGGAGAACGACGTCACCTTGGCGTTGCCCGCCTCGGTGCCGGGCCACGCGGACGACGACCCCGAGACGGTGACGACCTCGGCGTCGGCCCCGGCCGGAACGGCGCCGAAGAACACCACCCGCGCGCCCGGCGCGAGCCGCACGCCGGCGATCCCCCCGCCGGCCCGCCCCTGCGGACGCACCGCCTCGGCGCCGAAGTGCAGCAGCTGGGCGTCGGACGTGACGAACACGAGCTCCTCGTCGCCGCTGCTGAGCTCGACCGCGCCGACGACCTCGTCGCCGTCCTTGAGCGAGATGGCCTCCCAGGCGTCCCGGCCGGGGTAGTCGGGGACGACGCGCTTGACCACGCCCTGCGCCGTCCCGAGAGCGAGACCCGGCGAGTCGGCGTCCAGCGAGCACAGCGCGAGGGGCTGCTCCCCGGCCTCCAGCGAGACGAACTCGCTGATCGGCGCCCCCCCGGACAGGGACGGCGCGCCCGCAGTGGGGGGCAGGGCGGGTGTGTCGACCACGCCGAGCCGCACCATCCGGCCGCGGCTGGTGACCACGGCCACCTCACCGCGCGCCGTCGTGCGGACCGCCGAGCGCAGCACGTCGTGCGCCGCCCGCTCCTGCCTCGACCCGGCCGGCAGCGGGTCGCCCGTCGCCGTCCGGGCGAGCAGCCCGGTACCGGACAGCAGCAGCCAGCACGGGTCGTCGGCGACCTCCAGGGGCGCCGCGCTCGCCGACGTCGCAGCGCCGGACGACTCCAGCAGCACGGTGCGGCGCGGCGTCCCGAGGGCCTTGGCCACCTCCGCGAGCTCGTCGGAGACCACCTGGCGCAGGCGCTGAGCGTCGCCGAGGATCTCGGTCAGCTCGGCGATCTCGCGCCCCAGCTGGTCGCGCTCAGCCTCCAGCTCGACGCGCGAGAACTTCGTCAGCCGCCGCAGCCGCAGCTCGAGGATGTACTCGGCCTGCGGCTGGGAGAGGTCGAAGACGTCCATCAGCCGGGTACGGGCGACGTCCGCGTCGTCCGAGGTCCGGATGACCTGGATCACCTCGTCGATGTCGAGGATCGCCACCAGCAGGCCCTCGACGAGGTGCAGCCGCTCCTGCCTGCGGGCGAGCCGGTAGGCGCTGCGCCGCCGGACGACGTCCAGCCGGTGGTCGACGTACACGCCCAGCAGCTCGCGCAGGCCGAGCGTGCGTGGCTGGCCGTCGACGAGGCAGACGTTGTTGATGCCGAACGAGTCCTCCATCGGCGTCAGCCGGTACAGCTGCTCGAGCACGGCCTCGGGGTTGAAGCCGGTCTTGACCTCGACGACGAGACGCAGGCCGTGGTGCCGGTCGGTGAGGTCGGTGACCGCCGCGATGCCCTGCAGCTTCTTCGCCTGCACGGCGTCCTTGATCTTCTCGATCACCTTCTCCGGGCCGACCGCGTAGGGCAGCTCGGTGACGACGATGCCCTTGCGCCGGGCGGTGACGTTCTCGATGCGCGTGGTGGCCCGGGTGCGGAAGCTGCCGCGGCCGGTGGCGTAGGCCTCCCGGACGCCGTCCAGCCCGACGATCTTGCCGCCGCTCGGCAGGTCGGGCCCGGGCACGAAGCGCAGCAGGTCCTCCAGCGTGGCGTCCGGGTGCGCGATGAGGTGGCGGGCGGCGCTGACCACCTCGACGAGGTTGTGCGGCGGCATGTTCGTCGCCATCCCGACCGCGATCCCGCTGGCGCCGTTGACGAGCAGGTTGGGGAAGGCCGCCGGCAGCACGGCCGGCTGCGTCAGCTGGTTGTCGTAGTTGGGGACGAAGTCGACGACGTCCTCGTCGAGGTCGGCGGTCATCGTCATCGCCGCCGGGGCCAGCCGGGCCTCGGTGTACCGGGCAGCTGCCGGACCGGCGTCCAGGGAGCCGAAGTTCCCGTGCCCGTCCACGAGCGGCAGGCGCAGCGAGAACGGCTGCGCCATCCGCACGAGCGCGTCGTAGATCGCGGCGTCGCCGTGCGGGTGCAGCTTGCCCATCACCTCG
>JBMOMI010000498.1:0-2937 GCA_049325235.1 Actinomycetota bacterium
GCCGTCGGCGGCGAGGTCGAGCACCGCCTCGCGCGCGACGCGGCGCAGGCCGTCGGCCGTCTGCATCACGGCGACGGTGTGCGCGAACGTCTCCAGGTACCGCTCGAGGGACCCCGAGTCCGCCTGCTCGCGGAACCAGGCCCCGAGCTCACCGGCGTCCGACGTGGGCAGCTCGTGCCCGACGTCCGCCGCCAGCTCGATGACCGTGGCCGGTCGCAGCCCACCGTCGAGGTGGTCGTGCAGCAGGACCTTCGGGGCCCGCGCGATCACGTCGGGAGACGTCACCCGCGCTCGTCCTCCTCGGCGTCCTCGTCGACCTCGAGGTGCTGCTCGAGGACGTCGGCCTCGGGCGCGTCGTCCGGGACGCGGACCTCGTGGTCGACCGCCGCGGTCTCCTCGTCGTCCGGCTCCGGGACGACCTCCTCCTGCTGCTCGGCGACGTCGGCCGGGTTGGCGAACGGCTCGCTCATCAGGCGTCCTCCTCGTCGTCTCGGTGCACGGTGTCGGGAGAGAAGGCGGGCAGGCAGACGGCGACGTAGCGCGCCCCCTGCGCCCCGACGGAGTACCGCACCCGCTCCCCGGCGCGGGTGAGCACCGCCTGGCCGGCCGGCACGCGCGTCGTCCCACCGTCGTGCTCGACGAGCACCTCGCCCTCCAGGACGACGGTGATCTCGTCGAACTCCGGCTGCTGGGCCGGTTCGTCCCAGCCGGCCGGCGCGGACATCACCGCGACCGACACCGCGTCCGAACCGGTGGCGACGCGACCGACGAACTCGTCGATGACCTTGCCGCCCGGCACCGGGATGCGGTGGGGCGCGGTGATCAGCTCGGGCACGGGCCCCACTGTAGGCGGCGGGGGCGGGTCCGTCGCCCGGGCCCGCCCCCGCCGGTGGCCTACTTGACGAACGCGTACAGCACGCTGTGCGCGACGTCGCCGACCCGCAGCACCCCCTGGGCGTGCCCGCGGCCGGCCTTGCGGGGGTCGAACGCCACCGTCACGGTGGCGGTGCTGCCGTTCACGCTGGGCGTGCCGACGAGCGAGAAGCCCGCGCCCTCGACCGTGATCCCGGACGGCGCACCGCCCCAGCCGGTGACCGTCACCGTTCGGGTCAGCGGCTTGGTGCTGCGCTGCGGCACGGCACCGAACGACGTGCTCACCGGGCTCAGCGTCACCGGGGCGTCGACTGCCTTCGCCAGGTTCGCCAGGCCGGCGCCGACGAGGTTGGCGTCGCTGACCGTCCTCGTGCCGGTGGCCGAGTCGAGCAGCGCCCCCTCGACCGCGGTGTTGACCACCGCCGAACGCACCTGCTCGGCAGTGAACGACCGCCCGCGGTCCGTCCACGCGTCGATCACCACCGCGGCCATGCCCGCGAGGTGCGGCGTGGCCATCGACGTGCCCTGCATGAACTCCCAGCCGCCGCCGATCACCGAGGAGAGCACGTTGACCCCGGGCGCGACGACGTCCGGCTTGACGCGGTAGTCGACGTCGGTCGGCCCGCGGCTGGAGAAGCCGGCCATGATGTTGTCGTTGCTCGTCCGCACGTAGTCGAGGGTGGTCTCCAGCGTGACCGCGGGGTCCGCCTTCGACAGGGTCGCCTGGTCGCCGAGCCCGGCCATCACCGCCGGCAGCTGGTCGTCGAACCCGGCGCTGCGGCCCATCGCGGTCGGGTCGCCGGCGACGTTGTTGACGACCACCACCGCGTCGGCTCCGGCGGCCTTGGCGTTCGCGACCTTCTGGGAGAACGCGCAGCTGCCGCGCTTGACGACGGCGACGTCGGTGGCCGTCGTCGACAGGCCGGTGAAGTCGGACGTCGCACAGCCGAGCAGCAGCGCACCCTTGGCGACCATCGGCACGAGCGCCCCGGTGATCGGCGCGGTGGGCACCGGGAAGTCGCCGACCGCCGTGTTCACCGTGCCGCCGGCCGCGGCGTCGACCCCGGAGAGCGGCAGGGCCACGAAGTGCCCGACGGACGACGCCCCGGCGGTCAGCGCCCGCTCGGCCGAGCCCGGCGACCCGACGGTGTACTCGCCCGGGCCGTCGTTGCCGGCCGCGACCGCGACCACGATGCCGGCCCGGTCGAGGTTGTCGACGGCGACGGTCAGCAGGTCCTGGACGCCGGACGCCCCGCCTCCCAGCGACATGTTGATCACGTCCATGCCGTCCTCGGCCGCCGCGTCGAGCGCGTCGAGGATGTCCTCGCTGCGGGCGCTCTCGACGTCCGCGGGGAACACGTTGTAGTTGCCGAGCAGGACGCCGGGCGCCACGCCCGACGGGTCGTAGTCCACCTCGGCGCCGGCCACCGCGGCCGGGGTGTGGACGTCGCAGCCGATCGTGCCGGCGACGTGCGTGCCGTGGCTCTCCTGCGTCGGGATCGGCGAGTAGCCCTGCTGCTTGGCCCGCATGTGGAAGACCTTGGCCTCGACGATCCGCGACCCCGGCACGCCGCCGCCGTCGAAGCAGGGGTGGGTCGGGTCGATCCCCGAGTCGACGACGCCGACCTTGACGCCCGCTCCGGCGAGCTCGCCGGCGACACCGGCCGCGCTCCACGCCTCGGGGGCGTCGATGAGGCCGAGGTCGGGGTCCTCGTGCGCCAGCGGCACGTACGTGGCCTGGTAGTCGGCAGAGGCGACGCCGGGCGCGGACCGCAGGGTCGCCAGCGACGTCCCGTTCAGCTGCACCGAGACCGCGTGGACCGCGACGTCGAACTCGCCGGTCACCTTGGCCTTGGGCGCGTTCGTGCGCAGCCAGTCCTTGAGCGCGTTGCGTTCGGCGGCCAGGCGCGCGCGTTCGGAGCGCACCGCGTCGCTGCTGAAGTCGATCTTCTTGCCCGGCGCAGGACGGGTGCGCTCCGCGGTGGCCAGCGGCGCGGAGGCCAGCTGGACGACGGCGCTTCCGGAGTCGACGCCGGCTCGCCCGGGGGCGTGGGTCGTCGCGGA
>JBMOMI010000499.1:0-2934 GCA_049325235.1 Actinomycetota bacterium
CCGTGAGAACTGTGTCGGCGAAGGCGTCGTGCCGAGTGGCGCGTGCGTACGTGTCCACCGGCCCGCCGAAGTAGGCCAGTGACTCGCAGCCGTGGTCGAGCAGGTGCTCGGCCGCCAGCTGTCCCCCTCGACGGTCGTCCGAACCGACCCAGTCACCCTCAGCTGCCCCGGCGATTCTTCGGGTGAGCAGGACGTGGGGCACGCCGTAGTGATCCAGCGGTTGAAGGACGTCAGGACCCGAGCCAATTGCTGGAACGATGAGCAGACCGTCGACCCGGTACTCCAGGAGTGTCTCCAGCACAGCGATCTGCCGCTCAGGGCTCTCGAGTGTGTTGGCGAGCAGGACGGTGAAGCCTGACGGGCTCAGCTGCTCCTCGACCGCCTGAACGAGTGCAGCGAAGAACGGGTTCGCGAGACCCGGGATCAGCAAGCCGATCGTGTGACTCTTCCGGGTCCGCAGGGCGGCGGCACGGCGGTCGTACACGTACCCGAGGTCTTTCGCGGCGGTGAGCACCGCCGCCTTCGTCGCGGTCGCCACCAGCGGGCTGTCCTGGAAGACGAGTGACGCCGTGGACCGCGAGAAGCCTGCGTGACGTGCTACGTCCGCAAGGGTCACCCGCCGCGGCGTCCGTGTCGAGTCCAAGGCCGTGTCGCCTCTCCAAGGCCGGGCGCTCCTTGACGAGCCAGCCCGCTTGGACCGATCCTACGACGACACGGAGGCGAAGCTCGGAGTGCTCGAACGCCTCTGGGAGGTTGCTTCCTTGCCCGACAGGTCCGCCCATCACCGTGACCGCGGCCACGAGGTCGCCGGGTCGACGTACTTAGAGGGGACGTGAGCCGTGACGGACGGAGAGGGTCGTGCACCCGCCGCCTGCTGCGCCCCGTCGCGGTCGCACGAGACGCTCACGGCACCGGCCCGGAGCGGCCCGCGGCCGACCGGCGGTGCGATCCATGCGATCGAGCAGGTGACGGTCCCTGGCGGCGCATTCTTGATGGGCGACCACCACGGTGACGGGATCGCGTCCGACGGAGAGCGACCGGTTCACCGCGTCGAGCTCGAGGCGTTCTCCATCGACGCCACCAGCGTGACGAACGAGGCGTTCTCTTATTTCGTCGAGGACACCGGCTACGTCACCGAGGCCGAGCAGTTCGGGTACTCAGCGGTGTTCCATCTGGCGCTGGCAGCTGACCCTGACGACATCGTCGGACGCCCACCAGCTACTCCGTGGTGGTTGGGCGTCCGGGGTGCAAGCTGGCGGCACCCCGAGGGGCGCCGGTCCGGCACCGAGGGGCGCGAGGACCACCCTGTCGTCCACGTCAGCTGGAACGATGCACAGGCATACTGCGCGTGGGCCAACCGGCGACTCCCGACCGAGGCCGAGTGGGAGTACGCGTCCCGGGGAGGGCTCGAAGGAGCCCGCTACCCGTGGGGAAATGACCTGGCACCGCCACACGGAAATGAATGGCGATGCAATATCTGGCAGGGGCGGTTCCCGGTGCTGAACACCCAGGAAGACGGTTTCCTCACCACTGCACCGGTTCGCACCTACGCGCCGAACGGGTTCGGCTTGTGGCAGACGGTCGGCAACGTGTGGGAGTGGTGCAGCGACTGGTTCTCTCCGAGGTACTTCGAGAACTCGCCCACCGTAGCGCCTCAGGGCCCTGACAGGGGAACCGCGCGGGTCATGCGCGGCGGCTCGTTCCTCTGTCACGACTCGTACTGCAACCGGTACCGGAACGCCGCGCGTTCCTCCAACACTCCGGACTCGTCCATGGCCAACGGGGGCTTCCGTACCGTCGGGGCGTAGGCAGGGCCTGGCGCGGTGGAGACCAGCCGGCCATGTCGGTGCTGCGTCGAAGAATCTCAGCCAGTTGCGCCCTCGTCACGGTCCGCGCCGTTCCCGCACTGAACGACCGTCCCCGTCGTGCGCGTAGCTGATGTCAATGTCAGGAAGCTGGTTCTGCAACTCGTAGGCCAGGTTCAGGCCCTCACGAATCCAGGCGTCCTCCACCTCGGGACTCTCCCACTCAAAGTTCGTCGCGGCGAGGTTCTCAAACTGCTCATTCCACCCTCGGAGACGACTGACGAGTTGCGGTGTGACACCGAGGTCGGTGAGTCGTACAGGCCCGCCGTGACCCGTCGGCCTGGCCCACACCGGATCCTCCACGCCGTACTCGGCCATGACCAGGAGAGCACTCGGGCGAGCGTCAGCCTCGCCGGCGAAGCGGTCCGGAGGAGCGCCACACGGACGGTCAGCGCTCCCCTCAACCTCGCTGGGCCGATCAGTCACCGCCAACCTTCCTCCTCCGGCCCAGTATCGCCCTGCCTCGGTTCGTCCCCGTCGCCGGCACCAGAGCCCGCAGGGCCCCACCCGTCGTCCGAGTACGACGACTGCGGGGACCGGGCCGTCGAAAAGGGTCTCGCCCCGGACCCATCGGCGCAGGCTGACCCACGCCCCAGGCGAGGCGGGGCTCGGCCAGCGGGTCGACGCGCCTGCCGGAATCAGCGTCGGTGATGGTGGCGTCGCTTGTCGATCGCGTCCGCGGCGAGGACAGCACCAACCGACAGGACGGCGATCACCCAGCCGGCGAGCGGTGGTACCGCGTGCCCGAGCTCGTTGGCAATGGGCTCCACGAACAGCACGAGCAGCGAGAACGCGAGCCCAAGGCAGATGGCGGGGGGCAGGAGCCGGTTGGTCGTCCACCCGAGGGCGCCGGGCCAGTGGATGAAGCTCCGGCAGGCGAACGCGTTGGCCGTCTGGGCGAGCACGACGGTCATGAACGCGGCCCCCGAGGCCGCAGCAGCGGTCGCGCCGCCGGGGAACGGCTCGCCGGGCCGCCATCCGGCGGCGGCGAAGGACACCACGAACGCCGTCATCGACATCGCCGCTTCGGTGGGGCCGAGGACACCGAAGGCGCGGCGGGCGACGGCCC
>JBMOMI010000500.1:0-2931 GCA_049325235.1 Actinomycetota bacterium
GGGCCGGGGTGCGGCTGTACGCGCCGGCGCTGGGCCGGTTCCTGCAACCCGACCCGCAGCCGGGCGGGTCGGCCAACGACTACGACTACGCCACCGCCGACCCGGTCAACCAGGTCGACCTGGACGGGCAGGCCGCCTACCCCGGCGGCGGCACCGGCGAGGCCACCCCCACCAGCCCCCCGAAAGCCTCCCGCGGTGCGGGGCGGATGATCAGGCACACGTTGAGCGTAAAGAGGTGGATCGGTGACAGGAATTGGGGTGACCTCGTCTCTGCGCCAATCAACGCAGTACTCGCGTATCGACTGGCTCAAGTTTCAGTCGGGGCCTTCTTTTTGGCAGGAATGGGCTGTGGTAGCCTGTGTGTTGCCGCAGGGGTTGCTTATGGAACAGCCAGCGTGGGTCGTGGCGTCCGAGTAGCTACCAACTTGAACAACGGATTCCGTCGGTGCACTGCATTCTGTTCTACCAGGAATCAGGTCCAACATGCAGGACTAAATGTTGCACCCACACCCCTCGGTCCCATGCTGCGATGTCGCATGGGTGGCTGTCACCGACGTTGGGACTGGTGGACGAACTGACTATAGTGGCGGCCCTCAAGAGACTCCTAAGGAGCCTAGAATGGCTCCTCAGGTTGGACGAATACATTCTGGCGGCAATTGTCTGGCTCATCCCGCAGGACATGCTTCTCAAGTGGTCACACATATCTGTTCCTTGGTGGCTCAGGTGGTTGCTGGTCGGAGTATCAGTACTTGTCGTTACTGTTGGGGGGCTTCTCTATGCCGGCACATTCTAGTTGCGACGGCAAAGACGGGGTTCCTGTTGGGGCGGGCCGGGGTCACCGCCTGGGGCGGGCGGGTCGCCCGGCACCCGAAGCTGCGCTGGTATGACCGCAAACCGGGCGGCTCCTTCGGCCGGGGGCACTGGACGCGCCACCCCTGGCCGGGCTACGGGGTCAACGCCGGGCTCAGCGGCCCGTCCGCCCTCTGCGTCGCCACCGGACGGTGCTAGCGACCCTTGGTCGCTAGGGGGTTGACGCTTGAGGCAAGTCCGATGCCGGTTCAGCCGGCCATCCGGGCGTGCTCGACATAGTCCTCGACGGCGTGGTCGAGGGTCCGCAGGGCCTGGCGGACCGGGAGCGGAGCGGGTGGTCGATCGGCGGCGAGCAGTGGGCGCAGCAGCCGGTCGTGCAGCTTGGTGTAGAAGACGGCGATCCGGATGCCGTCGGGGGTGAGGACGTAGGTGTTGGAGTGTGGCAGCCGGACGATCAGCCCTTTGAGACGGAGCCGGCGCAGGTCGTAGGTCATCTGGTGTTGGGTGTAGTCCGCGCCGAGCAGTCCGGCCACCTGGGCGCGAAGGCTCCGGTTGGTGAAGCCGGTGACGGCGTTCAGGGTGATCATCAGGGCGCCGACCAGGGCCATGACCCGAGGGTCGCCGAACCGCAGGGCCGGGGCCCTCTGCCCGTCCACACAGGACGGGGACGCGACCCGCGCAAAGGCTGGGCTCGCGAGGACACAACCCTGGCCGACCCGCTCAGTATCGAGCAGCCGCCGGTTGACGTCACGGGCCTTGACCTGGAGTTCGTCGAGGTGCTCCAGGCGGCGCAGGACGCCGAGGTCGGTGGGTGAGTTGACCACGGTCTCGATCCGCAGCGCCCGCCCGTCCTTGAGGTACTGCTTGATCCGGGAGTGCTTGTCGTAGGCGTTCACCGTGACGTCCACGCCGCGGGTGACCACGCGGGTGGCGAACGGGCCGGTGGTGGTGGCGCGGACCTGGCGGCCGAAGATCAGCTCGACGTGGTCCGGGCGGCCCAGATCCAGGTTGTCCGCGACGAGCGCCTCGAAGAACGCCCGCCCGGACCGCGGCGCGTCGAACACGATGGTGCGGGAGACCTCGACCTGGCGCATCGAGAGGTCCCACCAGTAGCCGGCGGCCCGGTCGGCGCGGGTCAGCGGCAGCGGCAGCCGGGCCCACCACCGTTCGCAGAACACCCGGATCGTGCCCGGGCCGAGCCGGTCACAGATGTCCTGCAGGACACCGGCGTCATCGGTGGCGGCGAACCCGTTGGACAACTCGCTGAACCCCAGGCCGGCCTTGGCGGCCTGCCGCTTGGCCCATTCGTGCCCGTTGAGCCATTCTCTGAACTTTCAAGATCGATAGTTGTGGGTTGGTGGCTTCCTCACCCGCGGTGACGGTCACGATGGCCGGGTCTCGGAGTCGGTGCTGGTGCGGCCGGCGAGATCGTGGAGACCGGGCATTCCGAGGTGGATGGTGGCGCGTCGAGCCGCGAGGCCGTCGAGTTGGGCGAGCTTCTGCTCGGCCGCGGCGAGGCTGACGGCCAGCCCGTCGGCTTCACCGGTCCAGCCCTCACGTCGAGCCTCGTCGATACGCGCGGTCAGGTTGTCGTGGATGGCCGCGAGCCTGGGCCGCTGCGCTGGGTCGACGCGCAGCAGTGGGCATCGGACACAGCTGTGCTCGTGCAGGCAGGGCGTTCCGTAGGCGCGGCCGCAGTCGCCGAGCGCGAGCTTGCGGCGTTCGAAGTGGCCGAGGAACTCGGCCCATTCTTCATCGGTGGGGCTGCGGTATTCGGCGGACGGGCGCAGGTTTCGGCGGCGGACGAGGAACGCGCGGTGCCCGTTGATGGCCTCTTCGGGATAGACGGCCTTATACCCCATGGTGGTATTCAGGTCGCCGTGTCCGGCGACCAGCTGCGCGATGTGCGGAGGCATCCCGTTCATGATCGCGTCGGTCAGGAAGAGCCTTCGGAAATCGTGGGGGACGAAGCGCAGCGGTTGCCCGCCGCTGTCGGTCAGGGCCCCGGCAAAGTCCGGGTGGGTGGGCGCTGACCAGGGGTTTTGTGGGTCGACACGCCGTGTGACATGAGTGACGGGTGTGCCCTGTGTGACTTGGATGGGAGTTGTTAGCTCTCCCCAG
>JBMOMI010000501.1:0-2919 GCA_049325235.1 Actinomycetota bacterium
AGGCGGGGGCCCCCACCACCGAGCGGGGTCGCCCGGAGCAGGGCCCGGACCAGGGCCCGGAGCAGGACCCCTGGACGCCTGCCGACGGTCTGCGCCCGGCCACCCCGGCCCCGGCCACCCCTTCGACGGGAAGTCCCCGTGCCGCCCTGCCCACCCCACCGCCGCCGGCCGACGCCGACGAGGTCATCGACCTGCGCGAGCAGGCGTCGAGCACCGCCCAGGTCCGGGACCGCATCGCGCGCCGGCTGGAGTGGGGCGAACCCGAGCCAGGGCCACGGCACCGCCGCTGAGCGCCTCCCCGGCACCGTCTGCGAGGCTGTGGAGTCGTGGAGACCGTCGAGCTCGTCATCGCGATCGCCGTCGCCCTCGCCGTCATCGTGGCCGGTGTCCTCGTCGGGCTGCTGCGCCGCGGCCCGGGGCGGGCCGCCCCACCGGTCGAGCGGCGTCCCGGGGTGGACTACCGCCCCGGCGTGGGGGACGACGCGGAGGAGCCCCGCGACACCGCCACCCGCACCGTCGAGACGGTCGACGCCCCCGGACTGGAGGCGCCGGTACCGTCCGCAGCGGCCCCGCCCGTCGAGCCCGCGCCGACGCTCGAGAGGCCGGCTCCCGCCGCCGGACGGCTCGTCCGGCTCCGGGAGCGGCTGGCCCGCTCCAACTCCGCGCTGGGCAAGGGCCTGCTCGCCCTGCTGTCGCGGGACACCGTCGACGAGAGCACGTGGGAGGAGGTCGAGGAGACCCTCCTGCTCGCCGACCTCGGCGTCGGTCCGACCACCGAGCTCGTCGACCGGCTGCGGCAGCGCGTCGCGGTTCTGGGCACCCGCGACGTCGACCAGGTCAGGGCGTTGCTGCGCGAGGAGCTGCTCACGGTCGTCGGGCCGGACATGGACCGCTCACTGGCCACGAACCGGCACGCCGACCGGCCCGCCGTCGTCCTCGTGGTCGGCGTGAACGGCACCGGCAAGACCACCACCGTCGGCAAGCTCGCCCGCGTCCTCGTGGCCCAGGACAAGGACGTCGTCCTCGGCGCCGCGGACACCTTCCGCGCGGCGGCCGCCGACCAGCTGCAGACGTGGGGGGAGCGCGTCGGCGTGCCCACCGTGCGCTCGGACCGCGAGGGCGCCGACCCGGCGTCGGTGGCCTTCGACGCGGTCAAGGCGGGCATCGACGTGGAGGCGGACGTCGTGATCGTCGACACCGCGGGCCGGCTGCAGAACAAGGTCGGCCTCATGGACGAGCTCGGCAAGGTCAAGCGGGTCGTCGAGAAGCACGGGCCGGTCGACGAGGTGCTCCTGGTGCTGGACGCCACGACCGGCCAGAACGGGATGCGCCAGGCCCAGGTCTTCGCCGAGGTCGTCGACGTCACCGGCATCGTGCTCACCAAGCTGGACGGGACAGCCAAGGGCGGCATCGTCGTCGCGGTGCAGCGGGAGCTCGGCGTCCCGGTGAAGCTGGTCGGCCTCGGCGAGGGCCCCGACGACCTCGCGCCGTTCGAGCCGGAGGCCTTCGTCGACGCCCTGCTCGCCTGAGCGCGACACGTAGGTTTCACACGGTGCGGGAGTCCGACACACGGCCGTAACGCGGCGGGACGCTCACGGAAACCGCCGGCCGCCAGCCTTCGGTGGCGTTGTCCCTCTCTCACCGCAGGAGGCTGCCGTGCTCGACACCGGCACCACGGCCTGGATCCTCGTCAGCGCGTCGCTCGTGCTGCTGATGACCCCCGGGCTCGCTCTGTTCTACGGCGGCATGGTCCGCACCAAGTCGGTCCTCAACATGATGCTCATGTCGATCGGCGCGATGGGCGTCGTCGGCGTCGTCTACGTGCTGTGGGGCTGGTCGATGTCCTACAGCGCCGAGAGCGTCGGCGGGCTGTTCGGCAACCCGCTCACCCACGTCGGCCTCGCCGGCGCCGTGCTCGACCCCTCGGGCGAGTACGTGGTGTCCGACGGCCTGCCGACGGTCGTCGACGTCGGGTTCCAGGTGACGTTCGCCATGATCACCGTGGCGCTGATCAGCGGGGCGATCGCCGACCGCGCCCGCTTCGGCACCTGGCTGGTCTTCACCGCTCTGTGGGTGACGCTCGCGTACTTCCCGATGGCCCACATGGTCTGGGGCGGCGGCCTGCTCAGCGGCGACGGGCCGTTCGCGGCGATCGCCGAGCCCATCGACTTCGCCGGCGGCACGGTCGTGCACATCAACGCCGGCACGGCGGCGCTCGTCCTCGCCCTGGTCATCGGCCGGAGGCGCGGCTTCGGCCCGGCTCTGGCCCGTCCGCACAACCTGCCCCTGGTCATGCTCGGCGCCGGGCTGCTGTGGTTCGGCTGGTTCGGCTTCAACGCCGGGTCCGCGTACGCGGCGGACGGCACGGCGGGTCTGGCGTGGGTGAACACCACCACCGCCGCCGCGGCGGCCATCCTGGGCTGGCTCGCCGTCGAGCGACTGCGGGACGGCCACGCCACCTCCCTCGGCGCCGCGTCGGGCATCGTGGCGGGCCTGGTGGCCATCACGCCCGCGGCCGGCTCGGTGTCCCCGGCCGGCTCGGTGGCCCTGGGCGGCGTGGCCGGCGCGCTGTCCGCCCTCGCCGTGGGCCTGAAGTACCGCCTCGGCTACGACGACTCGCTCGACGTCGTCGGCCTGCACCTCGTCGCCGGTCTGTGGGGCACCGTGGCGGTCGGGCTGCTCGCCACCGACACCGGCCTGCTCTACGGCGGCGGGCTGGCGCAGCTCGCCGTCCAGGTGATCATCGCGGTCGTCGCGGTCGCCCTCTCCGCGGCCGTCACCGGGGTCGTCGCCCTCGCGCTGCGGGCGACGATGGGCTGGCGGATCAGCGCCGAGGACGAGGTCTCCGGCATCGACCAGGCCCTGCACGCCGAGACCGGCTACGACTTCGGCCAGCTCGGCGCCGGCGGCTTCCGGCCC
>JBMOMI010000502.1:0-2903 GCA_049325235.1 Actinomycetota bacterium
CGTGCGGCAGCTCCAACAGCGACATGCCCACGTTCGCGGCGTGGGAGGCGACCGTCCTCGAGCACGCCTACCCGTACGTGGACATGATCTCGCTGCACGCCTACTACGAGGAGCACGAGGGCGACCTCGCGAGCTTCCTGGCGTCCGCCGTGGACATGGACAGGATGATCTCCACCGTGGTCGCGACCGCCGACCACGTCGCCGCCCGCCTGCGCTCGCCGAAGCGGATCGCCCTGTCCTTCGACGAGTGGAACGTCTGGTACCAGGCCGACTTCGCGGGACCGCAGGCCGAGCAGTGGGACGACGCCCCCAGGCTCATCGAGGACACGTTCAACCTCGCGGACGCGGTCGTCGTCGGAGACCTGCTCATCACCCTGCTGCGGCACGCCGACCGCGTGGCGGTGGCGTGCCAGGCGCAGCTCGTCAACGTCATCGCCCCGATCCGCACCGAACCCGGTGGTCCGGCCTGGCGGCAGACGATCTTCCACCCCTTCGCGCTGACGGCACGGTGGGCCCGCGGCGAGGTGCTGCGGCTCGCCGTGGAGTCCCCGACGGTGAGCACGGCGCGCTACGGGGCCGTCTCGGCACTGGACGCGACCGCGACCTGGGACTCCGACACCGGTGAGCTGGCGGTGTTCTGCGTCAACCGGCACCCCGACGCGGAGCTGCCGCTGCGGGTGGACCTGCGTGGCATGGGCGCGATGGACGTCGCCGAGGCCCTCCTCCTCGCGGACTCCGACGTCCGAGCGGTGAACACCGCCGACGACCCGGACCGCGTCAGGCTCCGGCCCTTCGACGTGACGAGCTCCGACGGAGGGCTGGAGCTCACCCTCCCGCCGGTCTCGTGGGCCGCCGTCCGACTCGGCCCCCGGTCCTCCTGAACCACCCGCCCAGACACAGAACAGCACCGAAAGGCACCCACGATGACAGTCTCCGGCTCCTTCCCGACCCTCTCCCGGCGTGGCTTCCTCGGGCTCGGCACGGCGCTCGGCGCCGGCGGGCTGCTCGCGGCGTGCGGCGGCGGCACCAGCGCACCGCCCACCGCGACCGGCGGCGGGTTCGCCGCGGGAGAGGCCTACGACGGGCCGCCCGTCACCCTGGCGTTCTGGAACGGCTTCACCGGCGGTGACGGCCCGTTCATGCAGCAGATGGTCGAGACGTTCAACGGCGAGCACGAGAACATCACCGTGGAGATGAACGTCCTGCAGTGGTCGGACTACTACTCCAAGGTGCCGAACGCCGTCTCCTCGGGCAGCGGGCCGGACGTCGGGGTCATGCACATCGACCAGCTGGCGACGAACGCGGCACGCCAGGTCATCTTGCCGCTCGACGACCTCGCCGACGCGCTCGAGCTGACCGAGGGCGACTTCCACCCCGTGGTCTGGAACGCCGCCATCTACCAGGACCGCCGCTACGGCATCCCGCTGGACGTCCACCCGCTCGGCTTCTACTACAACAAGGCGCTGCTGCAGCAGGGTGGCGTCTCCGAGCCGCCCACGGACGCCGCGTCCTGGGACGCCGCCGTGCAGGCCATGATGGCCGCCGGCGTGCAGCAGCCGTTCTGGGTGACGGCCACCTGGCCGGCGCACCTGATGTTCGTCTCCCTGCTCCACCAGCACGGCGGCAGCCTGTACGACGAGGAGGCAGCCAAGGCGCTGTTCGCCGAGCCCCCCGGCGTGGAGGCCTTGGAGTGGTACGTCTCGTGGCTCGACAAGGGCGCCAGCCCCCGGGACGTCGCGAACGACGCCCAGGCGCAGGCGTTCCGTCAGGGCCGGAACGCGCTGACGTGGGACGGCATCTGGATGATGAACGAGTGGGAGAAGGTCGACGGCCTCGACTGGGGGGCGTCGCCGGTGCCGACCATCGGTGACGAGCCGGCTGTCTGGGCAAGCTCCCACCAGCTGGTCGTGATGCGACAGCGCAGTCAGGACGAGAACAAGCTGCACGCTGCGCAGACGTTCATCTCGTGGCTCAGCGAGAACTCCCTGGAGTGGGCCAAGTCCGGCCAGATCCCGGCGCGCAACAGCGTCCGGGAGGGCGCGGAGTTCCAGGCGCTCGAGGTTCAGTCGACGCTCGCCGGGCAGCTCGACCACGTCGTGTTCCCGCCCTCGGTCCCCGGGATCGGCGACGTCACCGCCACGACGTTCGAGCAGGCTGTGAACGAGGCCGTCCTCGGCAAGGCCGACCCGGCGTCCGCCCTGTCCGCCGCCGCGGAGCGGGCCAACTCCCTGCTGGCCGACAACCGCGAGAAGTACGGGGCCTGACCGTGTCCGTCACGGCGCCGCAAGGCGTGTCGGCCGGGCCGGGAGGCATCCAGCGTCCGCGGGGTCCCCGGCCCGGCCGCACCCCAAGCCAGGGAAGGCCGCTGACCGCCTACCTGTTCCTGGCGCCCTATGCGGTGCTCTTCACGGTGTTCGTGCTGGGCCCGGTGCTGTACGGGCTGTGGATCAGCCTGCACAGCTGGGACTTCCTGCTGCCGGGCAAGCCGTTCGTCGGGCTCCAGAACTACGTGGACCTGTTCACCACCGGCTCCGTGACGAACGGCCCGTTCTGGGGGGCGATGCGGGCGACCGGCATCTTCATGGTGCTGTCGGTCCCCCTGCTCATCGTCATCCCGCTGGCGCTCGCCGTGGCCCTGCGTCCGAAGTTCAGGGGCAGGTCGTTCTTCCGCGCGGTGATCTTCGCGCCGTTCGTGCTCGGCGTCGCGGTCGTCGGTCTCCTGTGGCGCTTCCTGCTGGACCCGAACGTCGGAGTCATCGACTACTACCTGGGCGTGCTCGGGATCGAGGGTCCGCCGTGGACCTCGCAGACACCGTGGGTCTGGGCAGCGCTGGTCGGACCGACGATCTGGTGGACGGCCGGGTACAACACGGTGATCTTCCTGGCCGGCCTGCAGGACATCC
>JBMOMI010000503.1:0-2901 GCA_049325235.1 Actinomycetota bacterium
GCACGTGCCAGTCGGGCAGGCGGCTCGACAGGCCGCCGAGGAGCCGGTCGCGCTGGTCGCGCAGGCGGCGACGCTGGACAGCCAGGACGTCGCCGAGCAGGTCGAGCAGGTGGCAGGCCGCCAGCTGCTCGAGCACCGGCCCGGACAGGTGGCTCCGTACCGCCGTGGCACCCAGCCGCCGGACCAGCTCGGCGTCCGCGCGGAGCCACCCGACGCGCAGGCCACCCCAAACCGCCTTGCTCAGCGTCCCCACGGTGACCGTCGAGGACGCCGGGGCGAGCGCCGCCAGCGGCGGTGGCACCTCGACGTCCAGGGCCACGTCCCGCAACGTCTCGTCGACGACGGTCACGACGCCGGACTGCGCCAGGCCGGCGGCCAGCCGGCGGCGCTGCTCGGCGTCGAGCAGCAGCCCGGTCGGGTTCTGGAAGTCCGGCATGACGTACGCCAGCCGGGGGCCGGTCTGCCGCGCGGTGCGCAGCATGTCGCCGGCGACGGCATCCGGGGCGTCGGCGTCGACGGCGACGGGGACGGCGCGGGCGCGTGCGGCCGTCACCGCGTCCAGCGCGTTGGGGTAGCTGGGGTGCTCGACGAGCACGCGGTCGCCCGGCGCGGTGAGCGCCCGGACGGCGGTCGCGAGCCCGTGCAGCGCCCCGGCGGTGACGAGCACCTGCTCCGGCACCGTCGGCAGCCCCTGGGCGGTGTACCGGTCGGCGAGCCGGGCGCGGAGCTCCGGCAGCCCGAACGGGTGGTACCCGTGACCCGGGAGGAAGCGCGGCAGGTCCTGCAGGGCCGCCGAGAACGCCGCGGTCACCTGCGGCGGCGCGGCCGGGGCGGCGTGCACGAGGTCGAGCGCCCCGGCCCGCGTCGGGCCCGGGACCCAGGCTCCGGCCGCCGGCCCGGCGGGCAGCCGGGTCCACGTGCCGGAGCCCTGGAGTGCGTCAGCCCACCCGTCGTCCCGGAGCCGCCGGTAGGCCGCGGTCACCGTGGATCGGCTCAGGCCGAGCGCGAGCGCGAGCTCCCGCTCGGCGGGCAGCCGGACGCCGACCGGGAGGCGGCCGTCACCGACCAGGAGCTGCAGCCGCGCCGCGAGGGCGGCGTAGAGCGGGGGTCGCTCGGTCGAGAGGTCGCCGACGAGGGAGGCGAGCCGGGTCGCCGCAATCCCTGCCATGCCACTCCCGAGCGATTGGCCTGCCGTTGACGGGCCAATGATGCTCCACGATGGGGCACGTGCACCAGGCTGCCGCGCCCCGTCCCGTTCCCGGGCTGCCGGGTCGCCGCCTCGCCCGGCGGCTGACCCAGCTGTACGCCGGGCTGGTCCTCTACGGCCTCTCGATGGCGTTGCTGGTCCGGTCGGAGCTTGGCGTCATGCCGTGGGACGTGCTGCACCAGGGGATCGCGCGCAGCACTGCCTGGTCCATGGGGGCTGTGGTCATCGCCGTCGGTGCCGCCGTCCTGCTGCTGTGGGTGCCCTTGCGGGAGAGGCCCGGCCTCGGGACGGTCAGCAACGTCGCCGTCATCGGGCTGGCCCTGGACGCCGCGCTGGCCGTCCTGCCGCCGGTCGGCCCGGTGTGGGCGCGCGTTCTCCTGGTGCCGGTGGCCGTCCTGCTCAACGCCGTGGCGACCGCCGCCTACATCGGTGTCCGCCTGGGGCCGGGGCCGCGGGACGGGCTGATGACCGGGCTGGTGCGGCGCACCGGCGCCTCGGTGCGCCTCGTACGGACGTCGATCGAGGTCGCCGTCGTGACCGGCGGCTGGCTGCTCGGCGGGACGGTCGGCGTCGCGACCGTGCTCTACGCCGTGGCGATTGGGCCGCTCACCCAGGTGTTCCTGCCTCGGCTCACGGTGGCTCCGGGTGCTGCCGGTGCACGTCGCGGAACACCGTCAGCAGCTCGGTCATCGCGCGGTCGCTGACGGACTCCGGGGGGAGCCGGCCGAGCGTCCGGATCGTCGTCCGCATCTGCACCAGGTACTCGTCGCACCCGTCGCAGAGCGCGAGATGCGCGTCGACGGAGGCGCGGCTTCGCTCGTCCAGGGTGCCCTCGAGGTACTCCGTGACGAGCTCGACCAGGACGTTGCAGTCCATCGCCTCCACGGGCGAGGGGTCGCCGGTCATGTCCGTACCCGCGAGGCGGCCCCGCGGTAGTAGTCCTCGAGCTCGCCCCGCAGCCGGGCTCGTCCGCGGTGCAGGAGGACGCGCTGGTTGGTGGCGCTGATGTCGAGCACCTCGCAGACCTCCTCCGACGTCATCCCGTGGACGTCACGCAGGGCGACCACGGCCCGCTGACGGGCGGGGAGCCGCTCCAGCCCGTCCGCCACCTTGTGCAGGATCTCACGCGAGAGGAGCGAGCCCTCCGGGCTCGCCGGCCAGGCCGACGGTGCCCCCACCGGGGTCCAGTGGCCCGGCCACTCGTCGTCCGGGCCGCGGAAGCGATCGGGTGCCACGGTCGGGCCGGCGTCCTCCTCGACCACCGCGGAGAGCGGCACCGAACGGGACTCGCGGACGCCGCGGGTGCGGGCGATGTTCGCCACGATCCGCAGGACCCACGTGTGCAGGCTGGACCGGCCCTCGAAGTCGCGCAGGCCACGCACCAGCGCCAGCCAGGCGTCCTGGACGACCTCCTCGGCCGAGGCGTGCGTGGAGACGTACATCCGGGCGACGCGCAGCATCAGAGGCGACCAGTCCTCGACGACGGCGACGAACATCGCCTCGTCACCTGCCAGGAGTCGTTCGACCAGGACGTCATCGGGCGGCAGCTCCGCCCGCGCCCGCTGGCGGGGGACGGGCGACCGGCCCGAGGGCGGACGCGCCATGGCAGCCTCCCGCGCAGGGTCGTGCCGGCACAGTAGCCCCTGCGCCTCGCGGCAGACGCTGCCCGGAAGGTCTAGACTTCTCCTGGCGAC
>JBMOMI010000504.1:0-2897 GCA_049325235.1 Actinomycetota bacterium
CCGGGCGGTGGAGCGGCTCGCGGCGGACGCCGCCAGCCGGGCCGCCGGCGACGTCCAGGCGCAGGAGGCCGCCGCGCTGGCCGCGGCCGCGCGCGAGGAGGCCGGCGCGGCCGGGCGCCGCCTGGCGGCACGTCTCGCCGCGCCGCTGGCCGCCCTGCACCGCTAGCCTGCGCGCGTGCGCGTCGAGGACGAGATCCACTACCCCGTTTCCCCGGCCGAGGTCGCGGCGATGCTCGCCGACCCGGAGTTCGTCGAGCGCAAGATGGTCGCCACCCACGCCCTGTCCCACGACGTCGAGGTCGTCGGCACCGCCGACGGGGCCTTCACCGTGACGACGCGGCGCACGATGCCGACGTCCGACCTGCCGGACCTGGCGCGCTCCTTCGTCGGCGAGACGATCGACGTCCGCCAGGTCGAGGCGTGGGAGGCCGCGGCCCCGGACGGCTCGCGCGCCGGCACGGTCGTGGTCGAGGTCCTCGGCGCGCCGCTGCGCCTCACCGGCACGCTGCGCCTGGCGCCGGACGGCGGCGGGACGACGGAGACGCTCGCCGGGGACCTCAAGGCGTCGGTGCCGCTGGTCGGCTCCAAGCTGGAGAAGGCCGCCGAGCCGGCCTTCATGGCCGCCGTCCGCAAGGAGCACGAGGTCGGCAAGGAGTGGCTCGGCGGCTGAGACGGCCGGGTCAGCCCATGTGCGGGTAGCGGTGGTCCGTCGGAGGCACGAACGTCTCCTTGATCGACCGGGTGGACGTCCAGCGCAGGAGGTTCTGCGCCGCGCCGGCCTTGTCGTTGGTGCCGGACGCCCGGGCCCCGCCGAACGGCTGCTGGCCCACCACCGCGCCGGTCGGCTTGTCGTTGATGTAGAAGTTGCCGGCCGCGAACCGCAGCTTCTCGGTGGCCTCCGCGATCGCCGTCCGGTCCTGGGCGACGATCGACCCGGTGAGGGCGTAGTCGGCGATCGACTCCATCTGCGTGACCACGCGGTCGTAGTCCGGGTCGTCGAAGACGTGCACCGCGAGGATCGGCCCGAAGTACTCCTTGGTGAACATCTCGTCGGTCGGGTCGGCGCCCTCGACGAGCGTCGGCCGCACGTAGTAGCCGACGCTGTCGTCGCACGTGCCGCCGGCGAGCACGGTGATGCCGTCGGTCGAGGCCGCGCGCTCCAGGGCGGCCTTGTGCTTGGCGAACGCGCGGCCGTCGATGACGGCGGACAGGAAGTTGGAGAAGTCCGTGGTCGGGCCCATCGGCAGCGACTCGGTGAGCGCGACCAGGTCGTCCTCGAGCCGGCTCCAGACGCTCCGCGGCACGTACGCCCGGGACGCCGCCGAGCACTTCTGGCCCTGGTACTCGTACGCGCCGCGCACCATCGCCGTCCGCAGCACGTCGACGTCCGCGCTGGGATGGGCGACGATGAAGTCCTTGCCGCCGGTCTCGCCGACGATCCTCGGGTAGGACCGGTAGCGCGCGATGTTCTCCCCGACCGTGCGCCACAGCAGCTGGAAGGTGGGGGTCGAGCCGGTGAAGTGGATGCCGGCCAGGTCCGGGTCGGCGAGCAGGACGTCGGACACCTCCTTGCCGTGCCCGGTGACCAGGTTGATGACGCCGGGCGGCAGGCCGGCCGCCTCGAGCAGCGCCATCGTGTAGTGCGCCGCGAGCTGCTGCTGCGGGCTCGGCTTCCACACGACCGTGTTGCCCATCAGCGCCGGCGCGGTCGGCAGGTTGCCGCCGATCGCGGTGAAGTTGAACGGCGTGATGGCGTAGACGAAGCCCTCGAGCGGGCGGTGGTCGGTGCGGTTCCACACGCCCTTGGCGTTGGCGACCGGCTGCTCGGCGTAGATCTGCCGCGCGAAGTGGACGTTGAACCGCCAGAAGTCGATGAGCTCGCACGCGGCGTCGATCTCGGCCTGCACGACCGTCTTCGCCTGCCCGAGCATCGTCGCCGCGTTGAGGGTGTCGCGCCACGGCCCCGACAGCAGCTCGGCGGCCTTGAGGAACACCGCCGCCCGGTCGTCGATGGACAGCGCCCGCCACCCGGGCGCCGCCGCCTTCGCCGCCTCCGCCGCCCGCTGGGCGTCCGCGTGCGTCGTCCCCTGCATGGTGCCGAGCACGTGGCCGTGCTCGAACGGCGCGACGACGTCGATCTGCGTGCCGCCGCCGAGCACCTGCTTGCCGTCGACCCACATCGGCAGGTCGATCCGCTCGGACCACATCTGCGCCAGCCGCTGCTCGAGGCCGGCGCGCTCGGCGCTGCCGGGCGCGTAGTCCTTGACGGGCTCGTTGAGCGGGGCGGGAACCCGGGTCAGGGCGTCCACGGCAGCGTTCCTCCTCGGCGTCGGTGGCGAGGGCCCCATCGTGGCACGCGCGCCCGGTGGTCCGGGCGGGCGGCGTCCGGCAGCATCGGGCCGGTGCCGTCACCGCTGCACGTCCGCGAGCTGGCACCCGGCGGCCCGGCGACCGTGCTGCTGCTGCACGGGCTCACCGACTCCGGGGAGTGCTGGGCGGGGGTCGTGCCCCGGTGGCGCGACCGCGGCTGGCGCCTGGTGGCCCCGGACCACCGCGGGCACGGGGAGTCCCCGCGCTGGGACGGCGCGCTGCTCGCCCGGCGTCCCGGGGACGTGATGACCGACGAGGCGCTCGCCGTCCTGGCCGGGCTGCCGGGCCCGACCGCCCTGGTCGGGCACTCGATGGGGGCGGCGGTCGCGGTGGCGGTCGCCGCCCGGGCCCCGGAGCGGGTCGCCGGCGTCGTCGCCGAGGACCCGCCGTGGCCGCTGCCACCGATCACCGCGCCGGACCCGGTGCGCGCGCGGGCCTACGTCGCCGGGTTCGCCGAGGAGCGGGCGCTGGGGTTCGCCGGGCGCATCGAGCGCAAGCGGCGGGAGACGCCGCACTGGCCGGCCGAG
>JBMOMI010000505.1:0-2893 GCA_049325235.1 Actinomycetota bacterium
CTGGGGCAGGTCGATGGCCTCGGGCACGGGTGTCCCCCTCCTGTTCCACGCGCCGGTCGGTGGCCGGGACGTCGGCCCGGGGCGCGGGGTCCTAGTAGACACCCCGCGCCGGGATCCGGGTCCACAGGGTTGTCCACACCTGTGGAACGCGCGCGTTCCGGGCCGAACCGGACGCGTCGACGACCGGGTGCGCGTCGCTCGCCGACCGCCGGCGAGGGACGCTACCGACCGGCGGGCGCGCCGACAAGGCCACCGGACCTACGCGGTGCCCGTCGACGGTTTGACCGTGCGGGGCGCAGAACCGTACCGTGAGACGCTGCCGTGCCGGCGGCCCCTGTCGCATGTCCACGCCCGCCCTGGGCGTGGACGTCCGGTGGAGGCCGCGGGCCGACCACCCCGTGCGTGCGTCCGCACGGTCCGAGCCGTGGAGTGTGGAGAACAGTGAGCAAGCGGACCTTCCAGCCGAACAACCGCCGCCGGGCCAAGACCCACGGCTTCCGGCACCGGATGCGGACCCGGGCCGGCCGGGCCATCCTCGCCGCCCGCCGCCGCAAGGGCCGCTCCGAGCTGTCCGCCTGAGCCGAACCGGTCTGGCCGCATGCTGCCGGCCGCGCACCGGATGCGGCGGTCGCGGGACATCGACCTGGCGGTCCGCCGGGGTGCCCGGACCGGGCGGCCGACGCTCGTCGTCCACCTGCTCCTCTCCGCCGGCACCGATCCCGCGACCGTCGGCTTCGCCGTGTCCCGCGCCGTGGGGCCGGCGGTCGTCCGCAACCGGGTGAAGCGCCGGCTCCGGCACCTCGTCGCGGCCCGCCTCGGCACGCTGCCCCCCGGGGCGCGGCTGGTGGTGCGGGCCCTGCCGCCCGCCGCCACGGCCAGCTCCGCCGAGCTCGCCGCCGACCTGGACGCAGCGTTGAGTTCGGCCGGCCGCACGGCGTCCCGGAGCCGGGGATGACGGTCCTGGCCGGGCTGCGCCGGCTGCCGGCCTGGCTGCTCATCGGGGTCGTGCGCGCCTACCAGCTGCTGGTCTCCCCCCTGCTGGGCCAGACCTGCCGGTTCTACCCTTCCTGCAGTGCCTACGCGGTGGGGGCGCTGCGCGAGCACGGCGCCCTTCGGGGCACCTGGCTGAGCATCCGGCGGGTGGCCCGGTGCCACCCGTGGAACCCGGGCGGGGTGGACCCCGTTCCTCCCGCCAGGCGCCGCACCGCCCACCGTGACCGGACGTCCGACCGACCCGACGACGGCCCGCCGACTTCGTCGGCGCCGGCCGCCTGAGACCAGGAGCTCTGCGTGGCAATCCTCAGACCACTCGAGATCGCCGTCGCGTGGATCATGGTGCAGTTCCATGCGCTGCTGACCGCGCTGGGCCTGCCCGCGGCGGGCGGCTGGACCTGGGCACTGTCGATCGTCGGCCTGGTCGTGGTCATCCGGATCCTGCTCATCCCGCTCTTCGTCAAGCAGATCAAGGCCTCCCGCGGGCTGCAGCTCATCCAGCCCGAGCTGCGCAAGATCCAGGCGAAGTACAAGGGCAAGACCGACCCTGCGAGCCGTCAGGCGATGACGCAGGAGACGATGGACCTGTACAAGCGGACGGGCACCAACCCGTTCGCGTCCTGTCTGCCGATCCTGCTGCAGGCGCCGATCTTCTTCGCCTTGTTCCGGGTGCTCAACGAGTACGTCGGCAAGGTGAAGGAGATCGGCCCGCTCACCGAGGACCTCGCCCGGCAGGCCAACGAGGCCACGCTGATGGGCGCCCGCATCTCGTCGACGTTCCTCAACTCCGACGACGTCAACGTCAAGATCCTCACGGTGATCCTCATCGTGGCGATGTCGGCCACCACGTTCATCACGCAGAAGCAGCTGATGACGAAGAACATGCCGGCGGCGGCGCTGGACAACCCCTTCGCCCAGCAGCAGAAGATCCTGCTCTACGCGCTGCCGATCATCTTCGCCGTCTCCGGCGTGAACTTCCCGATCGGCGTGCTCATCTACTGGCTGACCACCAACCTGTGGTCGATGGGCCAGCAGCTGTACGTCATCCGCCGGATGCCTGCCCCGGGATCGCTGGCGGAGAAGGCCCTGCAGGAGCGCCGCGCCCGCCGCGGTCACGGCCCGGCCGTCGAGGCCACCGACACCGCCGTGGTCGAGCTCAAGCCCCGCGGTCAGCGCCAGCAGCCGAAGCGCAAGGACCGCAAGCGCAAGGGTGGCCGCTCCCCGGGTAGTGCGGGCTCCGGTGGTCCCTCGGGCGGGACGTCCGGTGGCGCGCGGGACGACGAGCCCGGGGACGAAGCGGGCCCGGCCCGCGCCTCACGCTGACCTGACCATCTGACGGGCGGTCCGCCGCCCGCTCTTCTCGGAGGAGCCCTGCCATCGTGTCCGACCCGCAGTCCGACGCCGCCGACGTGACCACCAGCCCCACCGCGCCGTCCTTGTCCCGCCTGGAGGAGGAGGGCGAGATCGCCGCCGACTACCTCGAGGAGCTCCTCGACATCGCCGACCTCGACGGGGACATCGACATCGACGTCGAGAACGGCCGGGCGACGGTGTCCATCGTGGCCGACCCGGTGGCGACGCGGTCGCTGCGGACGCTGGTCGGTGCCGACGGCACGGTCCTGGAGGCGCTGCAGGAGCTGACCCGGCTGGCCGTGCAGGCCCGCACCGGGGAGCGCAGCCGGCTCATGCTCGACATCGCCGGGCACCGCGCGAGCCGCCGCCGCGAGCTGGAGGCAGCCGCGGAGCGCGCGGTGACCGAGGTGCGCCGGACCGGCGAGCGGCTGAGATTGGAGCCGATGACGCCGTTCGAGCGGAAGGTGGTGCACGACGTCGTGGCGGCGGCCGGCCTCGCGAGCGAGTCCGAAGGGGAAGAGCCGGAGCGGCGCGTCGTGGTCCTCCC
>JBMOMI010000506.1:0-2891 GCA_049325235.1 Actinomycetota bacterium
GACGAGCGTGCGGACGTCGCGGGGGTACCTGACGATCCAGTGCAGGGCGAATGCTCCCCCTCCGCTGGACCCGAACGCGTCGACCGGCCCCAGACCGGAAGCTTCGACGACCCGGTGCATGTCCTCTCCGTGCAGCTCGCCGGTGACTCTCCCGTCCGACGTCAGCACGCTGCGCTCAGCGCCGCGGGGGTCGTACGTGAGGACGGTGCGGTCAGTGAAGTGGGCGACCAGCTGGTCGAACCCGGACGCCGCCATGGGCGAACCGACAATGAACAGCGGCCGGTGACCACTCGGCGTCCGTGGCTCGCGGATGTCGTAGGTCAGTACGGCGCCGAGCGCCTCGACGGTGCGGGTGATGACCTCGGTCATGAGTCCTCCTCCTGGTCTCGATCTCTCTGACCGGTCGAAGGCCTGCAACTCATCGTCGGGACGCCCCCTGCCGATTCACCTGCTTCCTGGACGGGCAACCAGTGTTGCCGCATCCGATTGCTGGCCCGCGCGCCGCCGTCGTTCACTCCTTGCCATGGACGCGAACGGGCGGGATGCCCACGGCGCCTCGCGGCGTGCTCCACCGGCGGCGGGACTGGTCGCCACCATCGAGGACCCGGCCACCATCCGCCGGTTGCTCACTCTCGTCTGCACATCGGCGGCGGCCAGCACCGGAGGCTTCGCGGCGCTGTTCTTCGTCTTCGACGAGGTGGTCGCGGGGTGGGCGACCGCCGCGCTCGCCATCACGTACCTGGGCGCATGGATCGTCTTCATGACAGGCTGGCTGGCCGGTCGCGCTGTCATCGCGGTGGCGGTGACGACCGCGATCGCCGCCGCCAACCACGTCACCGTGCACGTGGCGCTAGGTGGCTTCGCCAACTCCGGCGGCTACCTGTTCTGGGGCGTCTCGGTGACGTTGACGGCGGGCCTCGCCCTGCCTCGGACGGTGACCGTGCTCCTCGCGCTGGCCTACTGCGGGTTCGCCGTCGTCCTCGGCCTGAACGAGGCCGCGCTGGCGACCTCGCGGCCCGCTCCGAGTCCGGCCCTGTCGACGATCCTGTTCGTGATCGTCTGCACCGGCGCCTTCTTCATGCTCGTGCCGATGTTCGGGTACTTCCTGGAGCGGCTCGCAGCCGAGCGAGCCCGTGCCGAGGCCCTGCTGCTCAACATCCTGCCCGCGACGATCGCCGACAGACTCAAGGCGAGCCCCGGGATGATCGCGGACAGGCACGAGCACTGCAGCGTCGTCTTCGCCGACCTGGTCGGCTTCACGGCCCACTCCAAGGGCAAGGACCCGGAAACCCTCGTCGGAGAGCTGAACACGATCTTCTCCCGCTTCGATGCGCTCGTGGCCGAGCACGGAGCAGAGAAGATCAAGACCATCGGCGACGGGTACATGGCGGCGTGCGGGCTCCCTGACCCCGACCCCGACCACGTCGCCCATGCCTGCGAGTTGGCGCTGGCGATGGTCGACGCAGTCCCGGCACTGAACGCTGAGCTCGGCACCCGCTTCCAGCTGCGGGTCGGGGTCAACGCCGGCAGCGCAGTGGCGGGCATCGTCGGTGCGTCGAAGTTCTCCTACGACGTCTGGGGCGACATGGTCAACCTGGCCTCGCGGCTGGAGTCCAGTGCTGCTCCCGGCTCGGTCGTCACCAGCGCAGCCGTCGCCGCACTGCTCCAGGGGCGCTACACGTTCGAGTCGCTCGGGGACAAGGACCTCAAGGGTGCGGGCACGACGGAAGTGTTCGCCGTGGTGGGTCCTGCACGCGTTCACCCGGTGTGAGGGAGGCGGCGGTGTACGACCGGCTCGCGTACGGTGCACCTAAACGCACGGATCTCGGCAGATCCGGTCACTCCTCGGCGCCGACGCAGCGACATGTTGTGTTTCCTCGACCAGCATAACGCGCCGCGTTATGCTGGTCGTCGTGATCAGGTCGTTCCGAGATGCCACGACCGAGCGGCTCTGGTCACGTCAGCGCGTCAAGGGCATCGACCCACGGATTCAGCGGGTTGCCCTGAGGAAGCTGGCGATGCTGGACGCTGCTGAGCTGCTCGACGATCTCCGGATCCCTCCGGGTAACCGGTTGGAGGGACTACCACTAGGAGTGCCGCATGTCGTCGATCGCACCGATTCACCCAGGAGAGGTCCTCCTGGAGGAGTTCCTGGAGCCGCTGGGGGTGACCCAGCACCGTCTGGCGGTCTCCATCGGCGTACCTCCGCGCCGGATCAACGAGATCGTTCACGGCAAGCGGCGCATCACCGCTGACACCGCGCTGCGCCTTGCACGCTACTTCGGGACGACGGACCGCTTCTGGCTCAACCTCCAGACCCGCTACGACCTCGAGGTGGAGAAGGATCATCTGGGTGACCAGCTCGAGGCAATCCGCCCCCTGCAGTCAGCCTGAGCAACCCGCCTTCCGGGCCCGGAACGTGGGCTTCGGCCGAGCTGGGAGGTAGCCGGCGAGCATGGGGACGGCGCTCTTCAGGTGAGGTACTCGTCCACCAACCGGGACGCAAGCCCCGTGTAGCTCGCCGGCGTGAGGGCGAGCAGCCGGTCGCGCTCGGCGTCCGGCAGCCCGAGCCCGACGACGAACTCCCGCAAAGCGTCCGCGTCGACGCGCCGGCCGCGGGTCAGCTCCTTGAGCCGCTCGTACGGCTCCTCCATGCCGGGCGTGCCGGCGATCCCCGCCGCACGCATCACCGACTGCACCGCCTCGCCGAGCACCTCCCAGTTGGCGTCGAGGTCGCGCGCCATCGCCTCCGGGTCGGCGTCCAGTCCGGCCAGCCCGCGGCGGACGTTGTCGATCGCGAGCAGCGAGTGCCCGAACGCGGTGCCGATGTTGCGCTGCATGGAGGAGTCGGTGAGATCCCTCTGTAGGCGCGACGTCACCAGCGTCGAGCC
>JBMOMI010000507.1:0-2884 GCA_049325235.1 Actinomycetota bacterium
GTCGTCGTCCGGGAGGTGCCGGACGAGCTGGCCGCCGCCCGCGAGCGGGTGCTGTGGTGGGCGCTGCTCGGCGCCGCCGGCGTCGGGCTGGTGACCCTGCTCGGCATCTGGCGGCGGGCGCCGCGCCGGGTCAGTACCTGAGCCCGAGCAGCGTCCGGCCCAGGTACTTCGCCAGCGGCGAGGACGCGACGTCCCCGCCGGCGCGGACGTGCGCAGCCTGCGCGCGCAGCTGGCGGGCGACCTCGTGCCCGCCCCGCGCGCCCGAGCTGCGGACCGCCTCGGCCAGCGTCTCCAGCTGCTCGGGGTCGCGGCTGCGCTGCACGTACTCGGTGGCGGCCAGCACGTCGACCGCCACCCCGAAGCGCCGGCCGTCGGCGCGCGCGTGCAGGGACACCGTCGAGCCGGCGCCGCGCAGCTGGACGGTGGTGCGTGAGCCCAGCGGGGCGGTGCTGCGCCAGAACGCCAGCGGGCTGCGCCACGTCAGGGCGGGTGGGTCGGTGGTGAGCTCCACGCGCATCGTCATCCCGACCAGCGCCAGGTACCCGAACGGGACCAGCAGGAGCGTCCACGGGCGGTTGCCGGGATCGGTGACCCAGACCCACGCCGCGATCACCGGCAGGGCGAGGACGACGAACCAGAGGGCCGCCCACAGGCTGCGGGAGCGCATCGGCCGCATCGTCAGCGCGGCCTGCGTCACGCCGGCTCCTCGGCCAGGGCGACCCGCACACGGTGGCGCACCTCGTCCGGGGTGGCCGGCCGGATCACGACCGGCGCGGCGGACCCGAACCGGCTGTGCGACGTCCACGTGCCGGCCGGGCCGCTGAACACGCCGAGCAGCTCGGGGGCGTCGTCCCCGGCGCGGCGGACGACGAGGTCCGCCCGCACGAGGGCCGAACCCAGCAGCTCGAGCAGCTCGTCCGGAGGTGTGGGGTCGGGGTCACCGTGCGGCGCCGGGAGCTGCACGATCTCCTCGCCGGTGCCCGGCGTCGCCTCCGGGTGCAGCACCCAGCCCTCCACGACCGGCGGCAGGTCGGCGACGGCGACGAGCGAGAACCGGTGCAGGCCGGTGCCGGTTACCTCCTCGACGAGGGCGACGTCGTCGACGACGTGGGCGTAGCGGAACTCGGCGCCCAGCGCCGTGGCCACCGACACGCAGACGACCGTCGAGGCGCCGGCCCGCAGGCGCAGCAGGTGCGCGAGCGTCTCCGGCATCTGCACGGGGTAGGCGACACGCTCCTCGCCGCGCGCGGTCGACGTCCGCGCCGCCTCGCGCGCCTCTGCAGGGGTGGGGGCGGTCAGCAGCCCGCGGGCGACGAGCGAGCGGTACGCGGTCGTGGTCGCGGTGGCGACCTGGTCGTCGTCCAGGGTGCCGAGGTAGGGCAGGACGACGGGACCGTCGGACGTGGCGAGGACCGCGACCTCCTCGTCGGTGAGGTCGACGAGCCCGACGCGGCGGGGCTCGGCGGTGGTCGTCATCGTGGCTCCTAGAAGATCGAGACGTCGGGCAGCATGTCGAGCCCGGACTCGATCACCCCGCCGACGGTGTCCGCGGCGTCGCCGAGGGCATCGCCGGCGTCGGACAGCCGGTCGCCGGCCCAGTGCCGGGCTGCGGACAGGCCCTCCCCGACGTCGGCGATCCGGTCGCCGGCCCAGTCGGCCGCCTTGCCGGCGAACTCGGTGATGCCGTCCCAGTTGTCGTAGACGAAGTTGCCGAGAGACCAGGCGCCGTAGGCGAGGACGGCGCCTCCGGCGACGGCCCAGCCGACCGGGTTGCTCGCGAGCCCGAGCATGATCGCACCGGAGCCGGCGAGGCCCGCCGCGCCGAACGCCCGCGTCGCCCACCCGCGGGCGCCGTCGTAGCCGCCACCGGTGACCATGTCCATCCCGCCGGAGACCGCGGTCAGCGGGAGGAAGACCTTGCCGGCGGCGGTGCGCAGCCCGCCGAGCATCCCGGTTGCCGGCCGGCCGAGCTGGAAGACCCGCGCGGCGTCGTCCATCTGGCCCATCAGCGCCCGCATCCGCAGGAAGGCGGCGGCGTCGGCCGCGCTGCCGGACCCGAGCAGGAAGCGCATGGACGGGCCGTAGAGCTGGGCCGCCCCGACTGCGTTGCGCAGGAACTGCGTGAAGGCCCGGCCCTTGCTGAACAGCTTCCAGGCGTCCTTGAGCGCCTTGCCGCCCGCGAGCAGCCCCCCGGCGGTGCCGAGCGCGGCGTAGAGGTCGCGCGACGAGGCCAGCTCGCGCAGGAAGGTCTCCACCCGCTCCCGCAGGCCCTGCGGCACCTGGACGCCGTCCAGACTGTCGGCGGTGCGCCGATCGGCCTTCGCCGCCTCGTCGAGCGCGTCACCCACGGCGCGGGCGATCCGCTCGGCCTCGCCCTGCAGGCGCTGCACCTCGCGGTCGATCTGCGCTCTCGCCTCGGCGGCCTGTTCGGGGGTGGTCATCACCGGCGGTACCGGTGGCGGGACGACGGAGCCGTCGCCGCGGACCGTGAACCCTTGCGCCGCAGCGTCGTTGACGAGGGTGACAACGGCTGTGCGGGCGGCGCCCATCTCGGAGCTGCCCGAGCGCAGGGCGTCCCGCGCGGCGCGGACGGCATCGGCGAGCTCGGTGGCGGTGCGCACCTCGCGGCTGATCCGCTGCTGCGCCGAGGACGCCGCCGGGCCCTCCCAGGACGACGACAGCGCGTCGGCCGCCGTCTCCAGCCGCCGTCGGGCCGCGTCGACGTCGCCGGCGACGTCGTCCAGGCCGGCCGCCGCGGTGCCGAGCCCGCCGGGGTTCCAGGCGATGACCCGGTCGACCGTCAGGGCGGTGGCGGTCACGGTGTCGGCCCCGTGCCGAGGAGCAGGTCGGCGGCCGACCCGTCCGTGCCGCGGTAGGTGGCGTC
>JBMOMI010000508.1:0-2882 GCA_049325235.1 Actinomycetota bacterium
GGCGAGACCGGCGACGGCGAGCGTCACCGCCACGGCGAGCGGTCCGGCGAGCCGGTCCGCCCGCCGTCCGGACGCCAGCAGCGCGCCACCGGCGAGCGCCGGCAGCAGCACCAGGACGACGAGAGCGGCCGTCATCCGCTGAGGTCCGTGGCCATGTCGACCATGTCGACCTGCCGGGCGCGGTAGATCGCGACCGTCGCGGCGAAGCCCATCGCCATCTCCACGGCCATCACGACGAGGGCCACCACGACGAGGACCTGGCCGTCCGGCGTCCCGGGGCTGACGAAGTACCAGGCCGCGCCGCCGCCGAGGAGGACGCCGTTCACGACCAGCTCGAGGCCCATCATCACCATGACGATCGACTGCTGGGACAGCGCGCCGAACAGGCCCACGCCGACGAGGGCGGCGGCGACCGTGAGGAGGATCTGCAGGGTCATCGCGGCAGGCCCCCCGGCACGGGGTCGTGGGGACGTCGGCGGTCGAGCTCCGGGCCGAGGCGGTCGTAGCGGCCGCGCCCGGTGGCGAGCAGGGTGCCGGCGAGGATCGTGGCGAGCAGCCCGACGCCGATGACGACCATGACGAGCATGTGCGAGCCCATCAGGGCGTCGCCGAGCTGACCGGTGGTGTCGGCCGGGCGGACGCCGGCCGGCTGCGGCCACTCGACCGTCCAGATCCCGGCGGTGAGCACCACGAACGTCCCTGCGCCGACGGCCGCCGAGCCCTTGGCGTTGTGGATCATGGTCATCGGCATCAGGCCGCCCGGGTTCATCATGAACATGATCATGAACACGGCCATGATCGCCATCTCGATCGTCATCATGAGCGCGGTGACGAGCGCGAGGTAGGGCAGCTCGAGCACGAGCAGGATCACCGCCACCGCGAGGAACGAGGCGAGCAGCGAGAACGTCGCCCGGGCCATCGAGTCCACGACGAAGACGAGCACGCCGGCGGCGACGGCGACGACGCCGAGGCCGGCGAGGACGACGGTCAGCAGGTCCATCAGGAGGCCTCCACCAGCGCGAGCACGGACACGACCAGCGCCTGCAGCACGGTGGCCGGGACGAGCACGGTCCACGCCACCTCGACGAACCGGTCCGGGCGGATCGCCGGTACCCGCCGCCCGACGAGGACGAGCCCGGCGACGAGGGCGAGCGTCTTGACCAGCTGCCAGACGGCGTCCGGCAGCCACGGGCCGTGTCCGCCCCCCAGGAACAGGGCCGCCGCCATCGCGCAGGAGACCCCGAGGAACACGTAGCGACCGGCCTGGACGAGGAGGCGCTCGGCTCCGGCCAGCTCCGACAGCACACCACCGGCCAGGTCGGCTCCCGCCGGCGGAGCGAACGGACCCCAGAAGGCGAAGGCGGCGGTGCACGCGAGGAAGACGAGGAACGCGACCGGCATCGTCACGACGAACCACAGGTCCTGCTGGGCGGAAACGACGTCCACGGTGCGCAGCGAGCCGGCCGCGACACCCGCCGTGATGAGGGCGAACATCAGCGGCAGCTCGTAGGCCAGTGCCTGCGCCAGGAACCGGTAGGCGCCGACCAGCGAGTGCAGCGCGTTCGGCCCCCAGCCGACGAGCCACACCGCCGCCCACAGCAGCGCCTCGGCCGCGTTGAACCAGACGAGGTCGGCGGAGGTGGACACCAGCGACCACCCCGCGACCGGCACCACTGCCGCGGCGAGCACCGCCAGTACCGGGACGGCTACCGCGCCGGTGGTGCGGAGCAGAGCGTCCGGACGCAGCGTCGTGCGGCGCTGGGTCAGGAGCAGCCGCAGGGCGGAGCGAGCCGGGTCGGTGAACGCACCGGTCCCTCGCTGGACGACCGCGTCGAGCACGGAGACGCTCGCGCCGAGCGCGAGCGCGCCGGCCAGGACGGCGGCGGCCGCGGTGAGCTCACCCATGGTGGTGGCCTCCCGCCACGGGGGCGACGGCGCGCATGAGCTGCACGTCCAGGCTGGCCACGGTGAGGCGCGCGGCCGCCAGCTCGGCGCCGTCCAGCAGTGTCGTGAGCTCGTCGGGGTCGACCCCGCGGGGTGGCGCCTGCGCCGGGTCGGCGGCCACGGCGCACCAGGCCCGCACCCGGTCGAGGACGTCGTCCCCGGCGGGTCGCGGGCCGAGGCCCCGCAGCGACCACGCGAGGGTGCGCGACCGCGCGACCGTGCTGCCCACCCGGGCGGCGGCCGCGCGGCCGTTCGGGTCGCGGCTGAGCAGCGCCGTCCGGGCCGCCCGGGCCTGCCGGGCCGCGGTCGGCCACCCGGCCACCACCAGCAGGCGG
Source organism: Actinomycetota bacterium (assembly GCA_049325235.1). Lineage (GTDB taxonomy): Bacteria > Actinomycetota > Actinomycetes > Actinomycetales > SCSIO-59966 > SCSIO-59966. The sequence goes on from JBMOMI010000508.1 coordinate 2,280, forward strand.
GCCAGGACGTCGAGGGCGAGGAGGTCCGGACGCGCCGGCTCCGGTGGAGGCTGGCCCGCGCCGTCGAGCCACCGGGCCTGCGGGGCGGTCAGGACGTCGCCCTGCAGCCGGCCGCTCACCACCAGGCCCGTCGGCCAGCTCGGCAGCCACGGGCCGAGCGACACGGTGAGGGCGTCGAGCTGCAGGCCGTCACGGTCCGGCGCGGTGTCGGCCATGGCCAAGCCCGCGACCTCGCCGCCGTGGTGCATGTGCTCGTGCCCGCCGCCGTGGTCCGTGCCGGCGTGGTCCGTGCCGGGCTCGTCATCGCCGCCGGGCTGCGGCACGGCTGCCCACGGGTCGGCCGGGGCGGGGTCCGCGCCGGTGACGGCAAGACGCTCGACGGCGGTGTCGAGAGCGGAGCCGAGCCCCTCGCCGTCCGGCACGTCCAGGCGCAGCCGTGGGGCGGGGACCTGGCTCCACAACAGATCGGCCGCGGCACCGAGCTCGGGCCCCGGCCGGCCGGTGACGAGCAGGACGTCCGTGTCCGCGGGCGAGGTGGCGTGCCGCCAGCCGCGCGCGTCGATCTCCGCCTCCGCCTGCCAGCGCAGGTCCCTCGCCGGCGGG
>JBMOMI010000509.1:0-2877 GCA_049325235.1 Actinomycetota bacterium
CGTCCGCGCTCAGCAGCACCCGGTGGGCGAGGACCGGGACCGCGAGGTGCTGGACGTCGTCCGGCAGGACGTGGTCACGGCCGGCGAGGGCGGCCGCGGCGCGGGCGGCCCGCAGGAGGTGCAGGCTGGCGCGCGGCGAGGCGCCGAGACGCAGGTCGCCGTGGTGGCGGGTCGCGGTGACGAGGTCCACGAGGTACTCCTTGACCGCCGGCGAGGCGTAGACGCCGCTGACCGCCGTGATCATGGAGCGCACGGCGGCCGCGTCGGCCACCGGCTCGAGCGTGGCCAGCGGGTCGGACGCCGAGTGCCGGTCGAGCATGTCGAGCTCCGCGGACGGGGAGGGGTAGCCCATCGAGACCCGCGCCATGAACCGGTCCCGCTGTGCCTCCGGCAGCGGGTAGGTGCCCTCCATCTCGACGGGGTTCTGCGTGGCGACGACGATGAACGGCCGCTCGAGCGGGTAGGTGACGCCGTCGACCGTGACCTGCCGCTCGGCCATGCACTCCAGCAGGGCCGACTGGGTCTTGGGGGAGGCCCGGTTGATCTCGTCACCGACGACCACGTTGGCGAACACCGCACCGGGCTTGAACTCGAAGTCCCGCTCCTCGGCGTTGTAGACGTTCACGCCGGTCACGTCGCTGGGCAGCAGGTCGGGCGTGAACTGGATCCGGCGCACCGAGCAGTCGATGGCCCGCGCCATCGCCTTGGCGAGCATGGTCTTGCCGACCCCGGGGACGTCCTCCACGAGGAGGTGGCCCTCGGCCAGCAGGACGGTCAGAGCGGTCCGGACGACCTCGGGCTTGCCTTCGACCACGGACTCCATGGCGCCCCGTACCGCCTCGGCGGTGCGGGTCAGGTCGTCCAGCGTCTGCGGCTCGGCGCTGGCTGCGGTCACTCGCGTCTCCTCCTTCGGCGGTAGTGCGACGGTACGGCAGGTCCGCACCTCGCGGGGAGGCCTCGGCGCGACCGGCCCTCTCCTCCACTTCTCTCCACCGGTTCTCCACCAGCCGGCTGCCCGGCCCACCGGACGGCTCGTCCGGCGGGGTCTACGGCGTGGACGTGCCCCCGGGCCGAGCGGTTCCGGCGGCCTCGTGGCCACGTTCCTCCACTTCGCTCCAAGCCGCTGACCTGGGACGACGCCACGTCCGACCCACCCGATCGGGCGATCCTGCTGCGAAGGTGGGGGAAAGTGGAGTAGTTTGGAGCAACGCGGAGGCCGGAGGAGGCTCCGCGAGCCCGGTGGCGGTGGGAAAGGGGGTCGAGAACCGGTGTTCCTCGGTACTCACTCCCCGCGCCTGGACGACAAGGGGCGGCTGATCCTGCCGGCGAAGTTCCGCGACAAGCTGGCCGGCGGGCTCGTCGTCACCCGGGGCCAGGAGCGCAGCCTGTCGATCTGGCCGATGGCCACGTTCGAGGACCGCGTGGCCGAGCTCACCGCCCGTGCCGGCGCGAGCAAGGCCTCCCGCGACTTCCTGCGCGTCCTGCTCGCGGGCGCCTCCGACGAGGTGCCGGACAAGCAGGGCCGGATCACCATCCCGCCGGCCCTGCGCGCCTACGCAGGGCTGGACCGGGACCTGGCCGTGATCGGCGCCGGGAACCACCTCGAGGTGTGGGACGCCGGCACGTGGGAGGAGTACCTGGCGGGCCAGGAGGACGTGTTCTCCGAGACCTCCGAGGGGGTGGTGCTCCCCAGCTAGCCGCGTGCCCGCACCGACACCGATCGCGTGCCCGCACCGACACCGATGGCGTGCCCGCACGACGAGGTCTCCAGCCGCTTCCCGCGTCCTGACGCACTTCCCCGGCGCCAGGCCGCGACAGCGGACTCCTACCCCGGGAGCGGATGGAGACCTGGCCGGGCGGACACCCAGCAGGACACCCAGCCAGGACACCGAGACACCAGACAAGCCCACGCAGGATCGAAGGGTCGAGATGACGCAGGACGCCAGCTCCGCGCAGCACGTGCCGGTGCTGCTCGAGCGCTGCGTCGCGCTGCTCGCGCCGGCGCTGACCGAGCCGGGCAGCGTCCTCGTCGACGGCACGCTCGGCCTCGGCGGCCACAGCGAGGCGCTGCTCGACCGGTGCCCTCAGGCCCGCCTGGTCGGCATCGACCGCGACCCCCAGGCGATCGCGCTCGCCGGGCGCCGGCTGGAGCGCTTCGGTGACCGGGTCACCCTCGTGCACGCGGTCTACGACCAGCTCCCGGAGGTGCTCGCCGACCTCGGGATCGGCTCGGTGCAGGGCGTGCTCCTGGACCTCGGCGTGTCGTCCCTGCAGCTGGACGAGGCCGGGCGTGGCTTCGCCTACGCGCACGACGCCCCGCTGGACATGCGGATGGACCCCACCGCCGCCATGCCCACGGCAGCCGACGTGCTCAACACGTACGCGGCGGAGGAGCTCGCCCGGGTGCTGCGGGAGTACGGCGAGGAGCGGTTCGCGCGGCGCATCGCCGACGCCGTCGTGCGGGAGCGGGCCCGGCAGCCCTTCGACCGCAGCGCCCGGCTCGTCGAGCTGGTGCGCGCGTGCGTGCCGGCCGCGACGCGCCGCACGGGCGGCAACCCGGCCAAGCGCACCTTCCAGGCGCTGCGCATCGAGGTCAACGGGGAGCTGGCCGCCCTCGAGCGGGCGCTGCCCGCCGCGGTCGGCGCGCTGGCCGTGGGCGGCCGCATCGTCGTGGAGTCCTACCACTCGCTCGAGGACCGCCTGGTCAAGCGGGTCCTGGCCGCCGGGGCCCGCAGCACGGCGCCGTCCGACCTGCCGGTGGAGCTGCCCGAGCACGCCCCTGAGCTGCGGCTCCTCACCCGCGGCGCCGAGCAGGCCGGCGCCGCGGAGGTCGCCGCCAACCCCCGGGCCGCCTCGGTCCGCCTGCGAGCCGCCGAA
>JBMOMI010000510.1:0-2874 GCA_049325235.1 Actinomycetota bacterium
CGACCGGGACGCCGTCGCGGAGCTCGGCCTCGATGGCGCGCAGGGATCTGCGCAGCACGCGCCGGGCGACGGAGAGCTGGCCAGTCGACATCCACGTCAGTCCGCAACATACCTGGCCCTTCGGCACCACCACCTCGAACCCGGCCGCCTCCAGCACCCGGACGGCGGCTCGGCCGACGCGTGGCTCGAGGTAGGTGGTAAAGGTGTCCGGGAACAGCACCACGCGGCCGCGCGGAGCAGTTGGGGTGTGGGCGGTCGAGGTGTGGGCATCCGAGGTGGCGTCTCGGCGTCTCCGGCGGCGGAGCCAGCGCGTCAGCGGCTCGGCGGCGAACGCGGGGATCTGCCGTTCCGGGGCGACCCCGCCGGCCACCTTGAGCAGCCGCTGCAGCCGGGACGACGTCAGCCGGTTGACGAGCCCTGGGGCGAGGGCAGCCAGCCGGGCCCACACCGGCAGCCAGCCCATCGAGTAGTGCGACCGCGGTCGCAGGCGACCGGCGTAGTGGTGGTGCAGGAACTCGGACTTGTAGGTCGCCATGTCGACGTTGACCGGGCAGTCCGACAGGCAGCCCTTGCACGACAGGCACAGGTCGAGCGCGTCCCGGACCTCCGGCGAGCGCCAGCCACCGGTGACGACCTCACCCTGCAGCATCTCCCACAGCAGGTGAGCCCGCCCGCGAGTGGAGTGCTTCTCCTCGCGCGTCACCTGGTAGCTCGGGCACATCACGCCGCCGGAGTGCTGGACGCACTTGCCGACACCGACGCACCGCCGCTGCGCCTGGGCGAAGCTGCCGCCGTCCTCGGGGTAGGCCAGGAGGGTGACGGGCCCGGGGTGGCCGGTCGCCGCCGTCCGGCCCAGGTGCCGCAGGTCCCGGTCGACAGGGCGGGGATCGCTGATCACGCCGGGGTTCATCACGCCGCGCGGGTCCCACAGCGCCTTGACGTCGCTGAACAGGCGCATCACATCCGCGCCGTACATCCGGGTCAGCATCTCGGACCGGGCGCGTCCGTCGCCGTGCTCCCCGGAGACCGACCCGCCGAGCCGGACCACGAGGTCGGTGGCCTCCTCGACGAAGGTCCGGAAGGTCGCCACCCCCTGCGGGGTGAACAGGTCGAAGTCGATGCGCATGTGCATGCAGCCCTCGCCGAAGTGCCCGTAGGACGCTCCGGAGAGACCGTGCGTGGCCATCAGCTCGTCGAGTTCGCGGAGGTAGGCGCCGAGCCGCTCCGGCGGCACGGCGGCGTCCTCCCAGCCGGCCCACGCCTCACCGCCGTCCAGGCGACGGGTGGCCAGGCCGGTACCGTCACGGCGGCACCGCCAGAGCACGGCCTGCGCCCCCGGGTCCGTGACCACGCTCGAGGACGCCGGGACGCCGGCGGCGTCCAGGTCGGCGACGACCGCCCGGGCGCTGCGGACGGCCTCGTCGAGGCACTCGCCGCCCATCTCGACGAGCAGCCACGCTTTCCCAGCCGGCAGCCCTGCCCGCCGGGCGGCGTCCCGCACCTGGTCGGGCAGCCGCTCGACGAGCAGGCTGTTGATCGACTCCATGGTCAGCGGCCCGTGCGGCAACACGTGCGGCACGCAGTCCGCGGCCGTCATGGAGTCGCGGAATCCCAGCACCAGCAGCACCTTCGCGGGTGGAAGCCGCACGAGCCGCACGGTCGCGCGCAGGGTCGTCGCGAGGGTGCCCTCGGTGCCGCAGAGGAAGCGGGCGACGTCGTAGCCGCCGGCGGGCAGCAGCCGGTCCATGGCGTAGCCGGAGATGCGGCGACGCAGGCCGGAGAACCGGCGCTCGACGAGCAGCGAGTGGTCGGCGACGAGCTGCTGGAGCCGGCGGTGCAGGTCTCCCTCGCTGCCCGGACGGGTCGCCAGCTCCCTCATCCGGCGGTGGACGTCGGGGGCGCCGGGGCCGGGGGGCCGGACGTCGAGCCGGGTGCCGTCCGCGAGCAGCACGTCGAGGCCGAGGACGTTGTCGGCGGTCGTCCCCCAGGCGACGGAGTGGGCGCCGCACGCGTTGTTGGCGATCATGCCACCGAGCGTGGCGCGGCTGGCCGAGGACGGGTCGGGACCGACGGTGAGCCCGTGCCGGGCCGCGCGGGCGGTCAGCGACGTGAGAACGACACCAGGCTCGACGACGGCGGTCATCGACTCGGGATCGAGGTCGAGGATCCGGTCGACGTGCCGGGAGACGTCGATCACCACGCCGCCGATGGCGTTGCCGGCCATCGACGTCCCGGCCCCCCGCACGACGATCGGGGCCCCGGCCTCGGCGGCCAGCATCACGGCCGTGACGACGTCGCCGGGGTCAGCAGGCACAACCACCACGTCGGGCACGACGCGGTAGTTCGACGCGTCGGTGGCGTACAGGGCCCGTGCCCCGGTGCTGTCGTCGGCGCTGCCGCGCAGGTCGCGATCGAGCCGGCGGGCCAGCGCCCGCGGGTCGTAGCCGGCGTCCGGCTGCTCGGTTACGGCGGCAGAGGTCATGGGCGGCCTCGCTGGGTGTCGCTGGAATGACGCAGTGGTCGATGTCTTCGGATTGTCGTCCGCGGCCCGGCCTCTGCCGTATTCTCGACCGGGACAGGTTGTCGACAATCCGACACCGTACCGGACGGCGGTCCGCCGTCCCAGGAACCGGCCGAGAAAGGAGCGCGCGTGGCCGACACCCCGACAACCGTGGGGCTGCTGTACCCCGGGTTCAGCGCCTACGACGACTACCATGTGCTGGCGGACCGTCCCGAGGCCCGTGTGCGCCTGCCGCTCGTCCACACCTCGGTCGGCGAGGACGCCCACCGAGTCGACGCCCTGCTGGACCTCGGCAGCAGCGAGCGGCTCGCCGAGGGCGCCAAGGAGCTGATGAACGCCTCGCCGGACAGCGT
>JBMOMI010000511.1:0-2867 GCA_049325235.1 Actinomycetota bacterium
TCGTCCACGGCATCCCGGGCAGCCGGGTGGTGGCGGCCGGTGACCTCGTGTCGGTGGACTGCGGCGCGATCGTCGAGGGCTGGCACGGCGACGCGGCGTTCAGCGCGGTCGTCGGCGGGCCGCAGGGCGCCGACCCCGACGACCAGGCGCTCGTCGACGCGACCCGCCGGGCCCTGTGGGCCGGCATCGCCGCCCTGCGGTGCGGCGGGCGCCTCGGGGACGTCGGTGCCGCGGTCGAGGACAGCGTCGACGGCGCCTACGGCATCGTCGAGGGCTACGTCGGCCACGGCATCGGCAGCGCCATGCACCAGGCGCCCGAGGTGCTCAACTACCGCACCCGCGAGCGCGGCGTCCGGCTGCGCGAGGGCCTGTGCGTCGCCGTCGAGCCGATGCTCGTGCGCGGCGACCCCGAGACCGCCGTCCTGGCCGACGACTGGACCGTGGTGACCACCGACGGCTCACGAGCCGCCCACTGGGAGCACTCCGTGGCGGTCGGCCCGGACGGCCCCTGGGTGCTCACCGCCCACGACGGCGGGGAAGCGGACCTGGCCGCCCTCGGCGTCCGCGCCGCCCCGCTCGCCGACTGACCGGCGATTTCGTGGGCGGCGGGGGGATGGCGTAGCCTTGTGCGTCGGTTCACGAGCAGCAACGTCCCCACCGTGCCCCGCGGCTGGTTCGGTGCGGGGGGACGCCGTCACGACGTGCGCCGCGACCGGTACGTCCCCGCTCCGGCGGGCCGAGAGAACAGTGAGCGAGGACCCACTCAGGCATGGCCAAGAAGGACGGAGTCATCGAGATCGAGGGCACCGTGGTGGAGGCCCTCCCGAACGCGATGTTCCGGGTCGAGCTCTCCAACGGCCACAAGGTCCTGGCCCACATCTCGGGCAAGATGCGCCAGCACTACATCCGGATCCTCCCCGAGGACCGGGTGGTCGTCGAGCTCAGCCCGTACGACCTGACGCGCGGGCGCATCGTCTACCGCTACAAGTAACCGCACTTCCGGCGAGGGACACGATGAAGGTACAGCCGAGCGTCAAGAAGATCTGCGACAAGTGCAAGGTGATCCGCCGCCACGGCCGGGTCATGGTGATCTGCGAGAACCAGCGCCACAAGCAGCGCCAGGGCTGATCACCCTCACCCCGCAGTGCCCGACCCCCGGGGCCGCCCGCCCCGGGACGACACCCCCGGTCCGGAGGCCGGGGACCCGCGCCGGACGGCGCGGGGACGGCCCTGCACCAGACCTCCGGTGACACCAGGAGAAAGAACCCGATGGCACGTCTCGTCGGCGTCGACCTTCCCCGCGAAAAGCGGCTCGAGGTGGCGCTCACCTACATCTACGGCATCGGCCGTACCCGTGCACTGCAGGCCCTCGCCGCCACCGGCGTGAGCCCGGACCTGCGCGTCCGCGACATGGGGGACGCCGAGCTCGTCGCCCTGCGCGACTACATCGACGCCAACTACCAGGTCGAAGGTGACCTCCGCCGCGAGGTGGCCGCCGACATCCGCCGCAAGGTCGAGATCGGCTCCTACGAGGGCCTCCGGCACCGGCGCGGGCTGCCGGTGCGCGGCCAGCGCACCAAGACCAACGCGCGCACCCGCAAGGGCCCCAAGCGCACGGTCGCCGGCAAGAAGAAGGCCAAGAAGTAGACCTGCGGGGGGCGAGCCCCCCGCATGCCCCCAACAGGCCCGCGTGGTTGCCGTCCGCGGTCGGCATCAGGTCGCGGTGTCACATTGACTCCCCAGACTTTCTCGAGAACCAGCCACAGGAGAGAAGCAGCAGATGCCTCCCAAGACCCGAGCAGCCGCCGGGGCGCGCCGTCCCCGCCGCAAGGAGAAGAAGAACGTCTCCCACGGCCAGGCGCACATCAAGAGCACGTTCAACAACACGATCGTCTCCATCACCGACCCGTCCGGCGCGGTGATCTCGTGGGCCTCCGCCGGCCAGGTCGGCTTCAAGGGCTCGCGGAAGTCGACGCCGTTCGCCGCGCAGATGGCCGCCGAGGCCGCCGCCCGCCGCGCCCAGGAGCACGGCATGCGCAAGGTCGACGTCTTCGTCAAGGGTCCCGGCTCCGGCCGCGAGACCGCGATCCGCTCGCTGACGGCCGCGGGCCTGGAGGTCGGGTCCATCTCGGACGTGACCCCCACGCCGCACAACGGCTGCCGCCCGCCCAAGCGCCGTCGCGTCTGACCCGCGCCGAGACGCCAGAGACACCGAGGAGACCCCCATGGCGCGATACACCGGCGCTGACTGCAAGCGCTGCCGCCGCGAGAAGACCAAGCTGTTCCTCAAGGGCGCCAAGTGCGACTCGCCGAAGTGCCCGATCGAGATCCGCCCCTACCCTCCGGGTGAGCACGGCCGCGCGCGCACCAAGGAGAGCGAGTACCTCCTGCAGATGCGGGAGAAGCAGAAGGCCGCCCGCATCTACGGCGTCCTCGAGAAGCAGTTCCGGGGCTACTACGAGGAGGCGAACCGCCGTCCGGGCAAGACCGGCGAGAACCTGCTGCGCATCCTCGAGTCCCGCCTCGACAACGTCGTCTACCGGGCCGGGTTCGCCAAGTCGCGTGACATGGCGCGCCAGCTCGTCCGCCACGGCCACTTCCTGGTCAACGGCAAGAAGGTCGACATCCCCAGCTACCGGGTGACCGAGAACGACATCGTCGAGGTCCGCCAGAAGTCGTGGGAGATGACGCCGTTCGTCGTCGCCCGCGCCGAGGCCGGGGAGAAGACCGTCCCTGCGTGGCTCGAGGTCGTCCCGTCCCGGATGCGGATCCTCGTGCACGCCCTGCCGGCGCGGCAGGTCATCGACACGCAGGTCTCCGAGCAGCTCATCGTCGAGCTGTACTCCAAGTAGTCCCACCGTCCCCGG
>JBMOMI010000512.1:0-2861 GCA_049325235.1 Actinomycetota bacterium
GTCGCCGTCGTCTTCGGCGGACGCTCCAGCGAGCACGCGATCAGCTGCGTGACCGCCGCCGGCGTGCTGCGGGCGATCGACCGGGATGCCTGGGACGTCGTCCCGATCGGGGTGACGCAGACCGGTCAGTGGGTGCTGGCCGCCGACGACCCGGCTCGGTGGGAGATCACCGGCGGGCGGCTGCCGGAGGTGCCACCGGAGAGCCACGACGTCGTCGTCCCGCTGTCGACGACGGCGCGGGACCTGGTGGTGCTGGAGCCCGGTGAGGTCCCGCACGTCCTCGGCGAGGTCGACGTCGTCCTGCCGCTGCTGCACGGCCCGTACGGCGAGGACGGGACGCTGCAGGGGATGCTCGAGCTCGGCGACGTCCGCTACGTCGGCTCCGGGGTGCTGTCGTCCGCCGTCAGCATGGACAAGCACTACATGAAGCTCGTGCTCGCCGGGTCGGGTCTGCCGGTGGGCGAGTACACCGTGATTCCCCCGCCGGACTGGGAGCACGACCGCGAGCGGTGCCGCGCCGCCGTCTCCGCGCTCGGCTACCCCGTCTTCGTCAAGCCGGCCCGGGCCGGCTCGTCGATCGGGATCAGCAAGGTGCGCTCGGCCGAGGAGCTGGACGCCGCGGTCGAGGCCGCCCGCGAGCACGACCCGAAGGTCGTCGTGGAGGCCGCCGTCGAGGGCCGCGAGATCGAGTGCGGCGTGCTGCAGTCGCTCGACGGGGCCGGGCCGATGACGTCCCTGCCGGGCGAGATCACCGTGACCGGGGAGCAGCACGAGTTCTACGACTTCCGCGCCAAGTACCTGGCCGACGAGGGCGCCGTCCGGCTGGACTGCCCGGCCGACCTGCCGGACGACGTCACCGCGGCCGTGCGGGACCTGGCGGCCCGCACGTTCACCGCGATGGGCTGCGAGGGCCTCGCCCGCGTGGACATGTTCTACACGCCCGACGGGCGGCTGCTGGTCAACGAGATCAACACGATGCCGGGCTTCACGCCGGTCTCGATGTTCCCGCGGATGTGGGAGCGGACGGGCGTGGAGTACCCGCAGCTCGTCGACCACCTGCTGCAGCTGGCGCTGCGCCGGCCGACGGGCCTGCGCTAGAGGCACTCCCGCGACTGCGGCAGCCGGCCGACCAGCGCGCTGAGCTCGACGAGCACGGCGTCGGACCCGGTGACGTCCCCAGGGGGGAACGCCACCTCCACCGCCGGCACCCGTCCGTACGTGGTGAACGTGGCGCGCGCGTCGTCCAGCACCCAGTCGACGCCCTCCACGTCGACGCAGGCCGCCGTGGTGGGGCCGGGCGGCTCCACGCCGCAGCGCAGCACGACCGGCGGGTCGCCCCAGGCGGCCGTCGACTGGCTGGTCGTGTCCCGGCGAGGGCGGCCGGCCAGCTCGTCGTAGGCGCCGGAGCGCAGCGACACGAGCACCTGCGCGCACAGCGGGTCGGCGGCCTGCGGCGCCACCTCGACGTCCACCGGCGCGGCGCAGCCGGTGGCGAGCGCGGCCAGCGCGCTCGCCAGGATCAGGCGTGGACGACGGTGCACGTCACCGTGCGGGTGATTCCCTTGACACCCTGGATCTTGGACATCACGAGCGGGCCGAGCTCCTCGACGCTGCTGGCCTCGACGCGCACGATGACGTCGTAGGGGCCGGTGACGTCCTCCGCCAGCACGACCCCGGGGATGCCGGCGATCTCCTCGGCCACCGGAGCAGCCTTGCCCACCTCGGTCTGGACCAGAACGTAGGCCTGAACCACCACGGCGTCCTCCTCGACTGACGGTGCGTTGCGGGGCCGCACGCTACCGTGTCGCGGCCCCGCGGCGGAGCCAGCAGACGATCGGAGGCCTCGTGGACGGCTCGGACCCCGACCAGGGCGCGTCGCTCGGCGACCTCGGTGAGGCCGGCGTGCTGGCCCGCGTGCTGCCGCTGCTGCCGCCCGGGGCCGGGACGCTGCTCGGGCCGGGGGACGACGCGGCGGTCGTGGCCGCGCCGGACGGGCGGGTCGTGGTGAGCACCGACGTGCTCGCCGAGGGGCCGGACTTCCGGCGGGACTGGTCCAGCGGGGCGGACGTCGGCTGGAAGGCCGCGGCCCAGAACCTCGCGGACGTCGCCGCCATGGGCGCCGAGCCCACCGCGCTCGTCGTCGGCCTCGCCGCGCCGCCCGACCTGCCCGTCGCGTGGGCGCAGGAACTCGCCCGCGGGCTGGCGGAGGCCTGCGCCGGCACCCGCGCCGCGGTGGTCGGGGGCGACCTGTCGTCGGCCGCGCAGGTCGTGGTCGCGGTCACCGTCCTGGGTGACCTCGGCGGCCGCGACCCGGTCCGCCGGGACGGCGCGCGGCCCGGTGACGTGGTGGCCCTCGCCGGCACCGCCGGGCGGTCGGCCGCCGGGCTGGCGCTGCTGGCCGAGGCCCGCCCCGGTGACGCGCCCGAGCTGGTCGCGCTGCACCGCCGTCCGCGCCCCCCGCTGGAGTGCGGACCCCGGGCCGCGGACGCCGGCGCCACCGCGATGATCGACGTCAGCGACGGGCTGCTGCTGGACCTCGGGCGCGTGGCGAAGGCCTCCGGCGTGACCGTGGACCTGGACGCCGACGCGTGCGACGCGCTCGCGCGGCCCCTGCTCGCCGCGGCCGGCGGGGACGCCGGCCGGGCGCGACGGTGGGTGCTCACCGGCGGCGAGGACCACGCGCTGGCCGCCTGCTTCCCGCCCGGGACGGCGCTGCCCGAGGGCTTCGTGGCGATCGGGGACGTGGTGCCGCGCACCGCGGGGTGGCCGCCGGTCCTGGTGGACGGCGACGACCCGGCGGTCGGCGTGCCCGGCTGGGACCACTTCACCCCACCCCGTCCGTGATCATGGGATCCCGCCAC
>JBMOMI010000513.1:0-2860 GCA_049325235.1 Actinomycetota bacterium
TGGCGCTGCTGCGCGAGGGCACCGAGCTACTGACCGGGGCGCGGCTGTGGTCCCGGTCGCAGGACGAGGTGCGGGCGGCCTTGGCCGAGGTCACGCGGCTGGGGCATGCCCTGGAGGCCGGCCGGCTCGCCCTGGTCCGGGCCTCGGTCGCCCGGGACGACGGCAGCCGGGTCGGGTCCTGCACCCAGGCGTGGATGCAGGAGACCCTGCGGATCACCGGGGGCCGGGCCCGCGCCGACATCGACAACGCCACACTCGTCGACCCCGACGACGGCGACCTGCGCGAGCTGGGCCGAGCGCTCGCGCGCGGCGAAGTGTCCCCGCAGCACGTCGACACCGCCCGGATCGCGCTGACCAAGCTGCCTACGCACCTGTTCCGCCGGCACCGGGCCGAGGTGGACCGGTCGTTCGCGACGAACGCCCGCGAGTTCACGGTGCGGGACTTCCGGCTGCTCGCCGGGCAGGTCGCCGCGGTGCTCGCCCCGGCCCGGGCCGACCGGCTCGACCCGCACGCCGAGGAACGGCAGCGGGCCTTCGCCTACACCGACGCCACCGGCATGGTGCAGATCGGCGGCCAGCTCGCCGGCGAAGGCGGGCTGCTGTTCAAGACCGTGCTGGACCACCTGGCCGCCCCGACCCGCCCCGCCGGCGGCGACCAGCCGGCGCTGCTGGACGCGGGGGTGGACACCCGCACCCCCGAGCAGCGCACCGCCGACGCGCTGGTCGAGATGGCCCGGCTCGCCGCCTCCCACCCGGACGTCGGCACCCGGGTCGGCGAACCGCCGCGGCTGGTCGTCCACGCCACCGTCGACCAGCTGTCCTGGGTCCCCGGCGGCGGCGCCACCCCGCCCGGGCTGGCCACCTGCGAGGGCGGCGGGGTGCTCTCCCCCGGCCTGCTGCAACGCCTGGCCTGCGACGCCGTCCTGCAGGTCGTGATCCTGGACAGCAACGGCGCCATCGTGCAGATGCGCGACCCCGGCCGGCTCGCCAACCGGGCCATGCGCCGCGCCCTGGCCGCCCGCGACGGCGGCTGCGCCCACCCCGGCTGCTCCGCCCCACCGTCCTGGTGCGACGCCCACCACGTCCGGCTGTGGTCACGCGGCGGCCGGACCGTGCTCGAGAACCTCGTGCTGCTCTGCCCCCGGCACCACACCCTGATCCACTGCGGCGAGTGGCGCATCGAGATGCGCGACGGCGTGCCCTGGTTCGTTCCGCCCCGGCACCTCGACCCCGACCAAAGACCCGTCCGCAACACCCTGCACACCGCCCTGGCCGAGGCCACCGCCCTGGCCCAACAGCTCTGGCACGACCCACCCGACCCACCGAGCGACCCCGACCCGCCCTGAGCCACTGTGGGCTGCTCAGTGCCGCTCCTCGACCCGCTCGGCGAGCGCCGCCAGGCGGCGCAGGCACGGCGCCCGGGTGCGGCCACGCTCCCTGGCCGGCGCGGATCCGGTCGGCGCCGACCACCCAGCGCGCCAGCCGCAGACGACCTTGCCAGGATGACCTTGTGACGTACACCGCCGCGGACGACCGCTACGACACCATGGCCTACCGCCGCTGCGGGCGCAGCGGGCTCGACCTGCCCACCGTCTCCCTCGGGCTCTGGCACAACTTCGGCGACGACCGCCCGCTGGAGACGCAGCGGGCCATCCTGCGTCGCGCGTTCGATCTCGGCGTCACGCACATCGACCTCGCCAACAACTACGGCCCGCCCTACGGCAGCGCCGAGATCAACGTCGGCCGTGTGCTCGCCGAGGACTTCGCTCCCTACCGTGACGAGCTGGTCATCTCCACCAAGGCGGGCTACGACATGTGGCCCGGCCCGTACGGGCAGGGCGGCGGCTCGCGGAAGTACCTGCTCGCCAGCCTCGACCAGTCGCTGCGCCGGATGGGGCTGGACTACGTCGACATCTTCTACAGCCACCGGTTCGACCCGGACACGCCGCTCGAGGAGACGATGGGCGCCCTCGACGCCGCCGTGCGTTCCGGCAAGGCCCTCTACGTCGGCATCTCCTCGTACGGCCCCGAGCGAACGCGTGAGGCCGCCCGCATCCTGGCCGACCTCGGCACGCCGCTGCTCATCCACCAGCCGTCCTACTCCATGCTCAACCGCTGGATCGAGACCGAGGGCCTGCTCGACGTCCTGGCCGACGTGGGTGCCGGCTGCATCGCCTTCTCGCCGTTGGCGCAGGGCATGCTCACCGACAAGTACCTGGACGGCGTCCCCCAGGGCTCTCGGGCCTCGCGCGGCTCGTCGCTGTCGCCGGACCTGCTGACGGACGAGGCCCTCTCGCATGTGCGAGAGCTGGCGCGGATCGCCTCCGACCGTGGCCAGACACTCGCCCAGATGGCGCTGGCGTGGGCGTTGCGCGACGACCGGGTGACCTCCGTGCTCGTCGGGGCGAGCAGCGTCGCCCAGCTGGAGGAGAACGTCGCCGCCACGCGGGGCCTCGTCTTCACCGACGACGAGCTCGCGGCAATCGACGCCCATGCGGTCGACGCGGGGATCGACCTGTGGGCGCCGTCGAGGCAGGCATGACGACATGACGAAGGTGCAGGTGGACGGCGTACGCGACCGGGCTGTCGTGGTGCTCGGCCTGATGGGCTCGGGGAAGACGACGATCGCGACCACGCTCGCCGAGGCGCTGGGACGGCCGCTGCGCGACAGCGACCCTGACCTGCGCCGGGTGCACGGCATCGACACCGCCACGCTCGTCGAGCGCGACGGCACCGAGGCGCTGCACGCGTGGGAGGCCGACCACCTCGTCGCGGCGATCGCCGAGCGCCCGCCCGTGGTCGTGGCCGCTGCCGCCAGCACGATCGAGGTGGAGCGTTGCCGCGATGCCATGGACGACGC
>JBMOMI010000514.1:0-2852 GCA_049325235.1 Actinomycetota bacterium
GACATGCTGCTCGTGATGACCGTGGAGCCGGGATTCGGCGGGCAGTCGTTCCTCGACGTCTGCCTGCCGAAGGTGCGTCGGGCGCGCGAGGCGGTCCGGGCGTCGGGCCTCGACGTCTGGGTCCAGGTCGACGGTGGGGTGTCGGCGGCGACGATCGAGCGGTGCGCCGAGGCCGGGGCGGACGTGTTCGTCGCCGGCTCGGCGGTCTACGGGGCCGACGACGCGGCCGCGGCAGTGGACGAGCTGCGCCGCCTGGCGAAGGACGCCTGCTGACCAGCGCATACCCTTGCCGCCCGTGAAGACCTTCGACGACCTGTTCGCCGAGCTCGCCGCCAAGGCTGAGCAGCGCCCGTCCGGGTCGAGCACCGTCGCGGCGCTCGACGCCGGGATCCACGCGATCGGCAAGAAGGTCGTCGAGGAGGCCGCCGAGGTGTGGATGGCGGCCGAGCACGAGTCGCCGGAGCGGGCCGCCGAGGAGATCTCCCAGCTGCTGTACCACCTGCAGGTGCTGATGCTGGCCCGAGGACTGACGCTCCGCGACGTCTACGCCCACCTGTAGGAGAGCCCCCGTGCTGCGCATCGCCGTCCCCAACAAGGGCTCGCTGTCCGAGTCCGCCGCCGAGATGCTGCGCGAGGCCGGCTACGCCAGCCGGCGCGACAGCCGCGAGCTCGTGCTCTACGACGCCGAGAACGACGTCGAGTTCTTCTTCCTGCGCCCCCGGGACATCGCCGTGTACGTGGGCTCGGGCACCCTGGACGTCGGCATCACTGGTCGGGACCTGCTGCTGGACTCCCGCGCCAACGCCGAGGAGGTCATGCCGCTGGCGTTCGGCGCCTCCACGTTCCGGTTCGCCGCCCGGCCGGGAACCGTGTCGTCGGTCGAGGGGATCTCCGGCCACCGGGTGGCCACCAGCTACGCCGGCCTGCTCGAGGACCACCTGGAGCGGCTCGGGATCGACGCCGACGTCGTCCAGCTGGACGGCGCGGTCGAGACCGCGGTGCGCCTCGGCGTCGCCGACGTCATCGCCGACGTGGTGTCCACCGGGACGACGCTGCGCGGCGCCGGGCTCGAGGTGTTCGGCGAGCCGATCCTGGAGTCCGAGGCGGTGCTCGTCCGACGGCGGGACGCCGTCGCGTCGGCGGAGGTCGACGTCCTCGTCCGCCGGCTGCAGGGCGTGCTGGTGGCGCGGCAGTACGTGATGCTCGACTACGACGTCCGCGTCGAGCTGGTGGAGAAGGCGTGCGCGATCACGCCGGGGCTGGAGTCGCCGACGGTCTCGCCGCTGCACGACCGGGGCTGGGTCGCCGTCCGCGCGATGGTGCCGCGCTCGACGACCAACCAGGTGATGGACGAGCTGTACGACCTCGGTGCCCGGGCGATCCTCGTCACGACGATCCACGCCTGCCGGATCTGATGGCGGACGACGCGTACCGCGCCTTCCGGCCCCGGCGGGCCCGTCCGCTCGCCTACGCGGTCGGGGCCGCGTGGCTGCTGATGATGCTCGCCCTGGCGTTCCTCCTGCCGGTGGACATGGGGGCGTTCGACCGGGCCGGGTTCGTCGTCCTCGGCCTGCTCGTGCTGTGGTTCATGCACCGGCAGGCCAGCGTGGTCGCGGTGCCGTCGGAGCGGGGGCTGCACGTCCGCAACCTCTTCCTGTCGCGGAACCTGGAGTGGGCGCAGATCGTCGGCGTCCGGTTCGGCGGCGGTGCGCCCTGGGTCACCCTGGACCTCGCGGACGGCGACTCGCTGTCGGTGATGGCCGTGCAACGCGCGGACGGCGAGTACGGGGTGGCGGAGTCCCGGCGCCTGGCGACGCTCGTCCAGCGGCACTCCGGGACCGAGCGGAACGACTGACGCTAGAACCAGGTCCCGCACCAGGCGGGGTCGGGCCACGAGAACAGCGCGCCGGCACGGGCCAGCGCGCGGTCGGACGCGGCGTCCAGCCGGCCCGCGCGGTGCAGGGACGCCGGAGACACGCCTCCCAGCCACAGGCTCGCCAGCGAGTCCACGCCCAGCCGCAGGTCGGCGTCCGCACCGGTCGGGGTGCAGGCGGCCGTGCCGTCGTCGGCGACCTCGAGGAGCCACCGGGACGTCGCGTCGTCCGCGACCTCGAGCACGAGCCGCCCGGCCACCGGGTAGCGGCGAGCGGTGAGGGCGGCGGGGACGTCGTGCAGGCGCGCCCAGAGGAAGTCCGAGACAGGTCCGGTGCGGGCGGCGCGCGGGTCGTGGAGCAGCCAGGGCAGCGGCTCGTCGGGGGAGCGGTCGGGCGCCGTCACGGTGGAGACGAAGTCGACCTCGGCGCAGTAGCGCCACAGGTCGGCGTACGCGGCGTCGGAGGCGGTGACGAGGTCGGCGATCTCCAGGCGGTTCCTGCTGACGCGGTCGTGCCAGTGCTCGTGGACGCGGTAGGCCAGCGCGCCGTCCACCGTGCCGTCCGGTGCGCGGTGCAGCGTCAGCACGCGGTGCCGGTCGGGCTCGCCCGGTCCTGGGCGGAGCTGGGCGAGGTGCTCCCACCACGTCGGCCGGCGGTCGATCGCGCCCGGCTGGCGCCGGCGCGCGGCCTCGTAGACGGCCGGCGCGTGCTCGGCGAACGTCTCCGGCGAGACGATCGCGACGGTGCCGCCTGCAGGCCGGCGGAAGCGGGCGTCCCGGGTGTCGAGGGTCCACGGGCAGCTGGTCGCGGCGACGCCGAAGCCGAAGCGGCCGTAGATCGGCGCCTCGGAGGCGATGAGGATGCTGACCGGGGCTGCGGCGTCCCGGGCGCGGGAGATCTCGTCGTGCATCCACCGGGTGAGCAGCCCGCGGCGGCGGTGCGTCGGCAGCACCGTGACGCTGCTGAGCGCGTTGGCGG